>JAFXGO010000020.1 GCA_017520185.1 Elusimicrobiaceae bacterium
CAATTCCCTAAAATCCGGAACAGGGAACAAGCAGGGAAAATTTTCATTTTCTCACGAAAAAATCTTGCATTAATGAATAAGCAATAGCTACAAAATATTCCGCGACAATACGGTGTCGGTAGGGTTTGCTATCCTATAAAAGCAACAAAAATTTTTATAGGAGGGGTTTATGGAATACATATTAACATTACTGGTTGCTGTTTTGAGTGGACTTATTGGCATGCGTAAATGGCCTAAATGGGGTAATTATTCTTGGAGTGTCTTAGGAATTGTTGTGGCCTACCAGGTTATTTGCGCCCCTTACCGCATTTTTAGGGTTCTCTATGATTTAGGGCATTTGTTTTAGATAGTTTTCAAGTTGTTTATGCAAAGCTTGTGCTAGTTCATCGGGGCTGATGACCTCAATGTGGGGTAGCCAGCGCTGTATTTGCGGGAGTACCTGCATAAAATTAGCTGTTTTGCACGAAATGAGCAAAGAACCATTTTTGAGTTCTTTTTCAATTTTTTGGTAGGGGAAAAATTCTACCTCTTTAAAATAGCCGGTAATAGAAGGAGCAATTTTTAGTTTAATTTCTACATTTTGCTCCGTGTCAAACCAAATGTTGGGCGATTTCGCCAGTTTGTCATCAATAGCAACAGGTGCAAAAGTTTGAGCATGGGTACGTACTTGATCAATACGCCCAAGCGAGAATTTCATAAAAGTGTTCCAGCTATTTAGTGCAATTAAGTACCAAAATCCGTCAAATAGGGCTATTTTCAAGGGGCGCAGTTCACGGCTCCAGGCCCGTTTGGTTTGGGATTTATAATAAACATCTATATATTGGTGTTTTAAAATGGCCTGTTCTAATTTTTCCAAAATGTTGGGAGAAATGCTGTGCCACATGCGCGGCATTTTAATAAAGTAGATATCTTGCGGATTGGGGCGCACAAATTGTTCGGTCAGCCGTTTAAAACTGGCGTGCCAATTGGGGCCCAAAGATTCGGCTAACTGCCCGGTAAGGGCAAGGAGTGCTTTATCCCGCGCGGAAAGCGGCATTTTACGTAGCGAAAATCCTTCCGCAAAGCCGTACCGCCCTGCACTAATCTCTGCCAATGGAAACCCGGCGCGTTCTATTTCGTGCAGATCGCGCTGCAAAGTGCGGGCGGAAAAGCCGAGTTCTTTGGCCTCTTGCGTGAGTGTGATGCGGCCTTTATCTAACTTGTTAAGTAGATACAAAATACGGGTGAATTTATGTAGCGTGGCGGCCTTAATCATAATGTTATTATATTCTATTTCCTTTTCTGTGCCAATAATGTTACAATTTGCGTAAGGGATTTATCCCTTGTAAATTTGTGATTTATTTTAGGAAGCTTGGCTAAGGGCTAAGCAGAGCTGGCGGACTTGTCCGTCGGCACTTTGGAATCCTCAAAATAATCGTTCTTGTCTGTCCCGTTGAGGGGTGGACGGGCGGCGGTTATATGGGTTATTCCAAAGGCTCACGTAACGCGCCGCCTTTTTATTTGTCCGTTGAATATAGGATAGCAAAGTAGCGCGACAAGTGAGTTGTCGCACAGATTTGATAGGATGGAAATATATTTTGAAGTAAAAGGGGAAAACATGCAAGAATATAGTCAAGAAAAACTCAATGAGGCTGTAGAGGAACAAGTCAACGAATTCCAAAAAAATAATAAGAAACCGTCTGTTTTACTGATGGGGCAAACGGGAACTGGAAAAACTACCGCTGCGACGGAATACATCTTTGGAACTGCCGAAGTGGGAGATGGTGCAAAACCATGCACGATAGGTATTAAATGGTACGATGGTAAAAACATCAATATTTATGATAGTGAAGGGTATGAAATCGGGAAACAGGAACATTACCGGGAGCTTGTTATGGATGGTTTCTTGAAAGATCCGTCTACCCAGGGGCCGGATGGAATCCAAGTTGTGTGGTATTTTGTTTCCGGTGCAGGTAAAAAAATTACGGATTACGATATTTCTCTTATCAAAGAGATTCAAGAAATGAACAAGTATCAAATTGCACTTGTCATCAGTAAAATTGATGAAATGAGCGAGGAACAACTGGAAGAGTTGAAGAGAATTGCAGGCATAGAGTTGCCGAAAGTTCCTGTCTTCCAAATCAGTATGGCCCCTGCTATTAAAGATAATCCAGAAGTTACCGACTGGAATAGATTAACCGAGTGGACTTGGAGCGTACTGGGGGAAGTGTTTCAAAGCAGGTTTGTTTGGGCGCTTAGGGGTGCTCTTGAAATCAAGAAGCAACAGATTAACAAATGGATTTTAGCAGCTGCTACTTCAGCGGCGGGCATAGGTGCTGCCCCTATCCCGTTTGCGGATGCGCCTGTTTTAGCTGGCTTACAGGGTGTGTTGATTTTTAAAATTTTAAGAACATATAATGTACAGGTAGCTACGGGCACAGTAACTGGCTTGATTTCATCCTTGGGTGTATCACAGGCAGGACGTTGGTTGTGTGGTCAATTGCTTAAATTCGTTCCTGTCTTGGGGAATATTGCCAACGCGACAGTTGCAGCGGCAATTACGTATGCATTAGGAAAAGCCGTAGATACTTTATGCCAA
>JAFXGO010000021.1 GCA_017520185.1 Elusimicrobiaceae bacterium
ATCCATCATACCTTCTACAACAGTTAATACAACCTGCTTCTCCAAACCTGTCTTTGCAGCGATTTCGCTGACAATTTCTGCTTTTGTCATAGTTGCAACGAAATGCAAATATGCTAAAAATTCTAAAAAAAGTGCGTTTTTGCAGATTTTATTGGTTTCTTTGCAAAAATGCAGTCCCCTGTCTGTCCCCCGAATGAAATTTTGTCCTTCGGAATGATTCTGTAATACACTGAATGCTAATAGATTAAATTCGGCATTTTACATTCTGTGTGGGTAAATAAAAACTCTGCATCGGAAAATGATTTGTTTAAAACAACTATAAGGAAGTCGCTGAATTTCAGCGGCTTTTTTTTATTTGGTTTAGAGTACCTTCTTCTACATTTTCAAAATGCAAAATGCAAAAATGCAATGCACTGATATTTAATTTGTTACGAAATCCGTCTTTGCGTTTTTTGCGAAAAAGGGCGAAAAAACGTGTTTTGAACGGATATTTTGGTCAGAAAGTCGCGTTATTTTCATTGTAGGATATTAATAAGGGCTATCCTTTATCGGGTCCTCGCCTCACCCCTGTGCATTTTTGCAAATTTGCAAACACAAAGAATATGGGGGTGAAGGGGCATACCTTATTTAATTATTAAATATATTTAATAACTTAATATATTATATAGGGACACACCCATACACATTTTGCACAATGCAAAAATGCAAAAATGCAAAGGGACGGTTAAGCGAGAGGATTCCCAAATTTATTTGAGGAAGACCGAGCGTGAGTTCCTTCGATGATGGAACATCATCAAAAATGCAAAGGAGCGAGCGCATAACACCAAGCTGGCTTGGGGTTATGCCGAGCGGAAGCAGTTTCGCAAATGAAAATTTGCAAAAAACTTTACACCCCTCCAGGCGCATGGCATGGAAAAATTTACGGCATGGCGTAGCGGTAATTTTTCTCTCGCGAAGAAAAAATCCAACGCGCCGGCAAAGAAAAACCATGATTCCAATAAAATTTTACAAATAAGCGAAAATAATTCCGTTTTTATTTTGTTATCACAAAATAAAGCATTATCTTTGCAGTGTTATTCCGGACAACAAAACAACAACCATTAGCTGTTGGACATTGGACATTGGCAAAGCAGCAAACACCCCGCCAACGTCATCCTGACCATACCTCATTCAAAAAAAATAAAAGATGTTTTCGATGAGCGAAGGCGAATAACTTGTTTCAGGATCTGTCCGCGGAGAAGGACAAGGAAGGCTCGCGGTGAGATGCTGAAACAAGTTCAGCATGACGTATGGAAAGCCAATGGCTAACAGCCAAAAGCCAAAGTAAAAAAGAGACCAGACATGAGCACATAAGCTACATAAGAGAACCGGCCAAACTCAAAAATATGTTCTTTTGTTCTTCTGTCAAAAACAAAACATTCACAAACTAAAAACCGCAACCCCAGCGGAAACACCCTACTTCACACATATGCGGTTCTCCCCATAGAGGGGGAGATGTCCGAACGGACAGAGGGGGTCTTGGGGGCTTAACTTTATGTCAATCAAAATCAAAGCAATCGAGAGAAACGTGGCCTTTGAGAAAGGCACCGAGAAGTGGGCGTTCGTGATGCAGCCCGAGTTGTACAGCCGCCTGGGTGAGAACAAGGTGGTGCAGGAAGCCGCCCTGCGAAGCGGCATCGGCAAGGGAGCCATCTCTGCCGCCTGGGAAGCCATCGGCGACGTGATCCGCGCCTGGGCAACCGAGGGTCACAGCGTGGCCGTGCCCGGACTGGGCACCATGCGCTTCGGCGTGCGAAGCAACTCCGTGGAGAAGGTGGAGGACGTGAACTCCGCGCTCATCACCAGCCGACGCGTAATCTTCACCCCCAGCACCGAAATCAAGGACGAGCTGGCAAAGACCGCCATCAGCATCACCTGCTACGACCGCAACGGCAACGTCATCAAGCAGGTAACCAGCGACGACGACGGCAACGTGGACAACGGCGAGGAGCCCGACCCCACGCCCAGTAATCCAACGCCCAACCCCGACGATGAGGAGGGTAACGGAGGATTGGCGGGGTAAAAGGGGGACCCTCCCCCGGCCCAAAACCCCCTCTGCCCCTTTGGGGCATCTCCCCCTCTATGGGGAGAACTGAGGGGGAACAGGGGGCTAACGCTCGCTAACGGCTAATGGCCTTTCATACACACACAGTAA
>JAFXGO010000022.1 GCA_017520185.1 Elusimicrobiaceae bacterium
CACAGGTGTCATTCCCTGCGGGCCGGATTTTTGCAATCATTTCTCAAAGAAACCCTTGCAGCCGTCATTAAACCACGCGTCGAAAGAATCCTTCCGTACGCGCAGACTTTTGCCAATGCGCATCACCACAAACGGTTCACCCGTATCGGCGGCACGGCTTAACAACTCATAGGTATTGGTTCCGCCAAGTTTGAGCATATCCATAACCTCTTTCGCTGTGTATACCCGTTGTTCCATAGGGCAATTCTCCTTTCTTTATATTTTGTATTTATAATTTAGGTAGACTCAAAATTGAGTTTCAAGAAAACATCATCAAAAAGGAGAATTTTTATGAAACACCCATCTCAGTACCACATTCAAAAGCGTAAAGACGGCAGATATACAGTTACCGTCATGCACAAAGGCAAACGGCAAACCGTTTACGGAAGAACGAAAAAGGAAACACTCGAAAAACTAACCAAAGTAGTAAAAGAAATTCAATATGCCAAAATTCACAATCTGCAAAACTTTTCTGCCTCCTCCACTACCCTGTCCGCCTGGGCTACCGAATGTGTGGAAACATACTCCAAGGAATATGTTCGCGGCAGCACCTATTACGGCTACAAGAATATCATCAATCGGCATCTTGGCGAGTTGGGTAACAAACGCCTTGCAGACATCACCAATCTAATGATTCAAAGCCATCTCTTATCACTGAAGAATGTAGAAACCGGAGAAAAGCTCAGTCTAAAAATGCTAACAAGCGTCCGCAACTTTATCTCCCTTGTTTTTAACTACGCCATACAAAACCGTATGCTAAACTACAATCCCGTTCAAGGCGTAAAGCTGCCAAAGCAAAGCCGCAGTCCTGCACGCGCACTGACTGTAACAGAGCAAAAACGGTTAGAGACTGCCGCAAGAGAATCTGAGCGACTTCTGATGTTTGCCGTGATTCTGGATCTGTATACCGGCATTCGCAAAGGCGAGCTCCTGGCACTTCAGTGGAAAGATATTGATTTCAAAAAAGGCTGTATCAGTGTCTCAAAACAACTGACTCGACATCACAGTAAATACGACAGCTCACATCCATCCATACTGGATATCGCCCCACCCAAAACGGAGGCCTCTATCCGCAAGGTCTATATATTTGATGCTTTAAAAACGGAACTTCAAGCTTACAAAGAGAAAGCAATTTCCTGGAAGGAGGAACATGGATATCAGCACAGCGAGGACGATTTTCTGTTCTTCAGTCGCAAGAACACGCCCATTGAACCCAGAAGATTTTATCAGTATTATCGGGAGCTGCTGGATGTTGCAGACATTGAAGATGCCACCTTTCACACCCTGCGGCACACCTTTGCCACAAGATGTTTGGAAGCCGGAATCGATATTGTAACAGTATCGAAACTCTTAGGGCATGCAGATTCCAAAGTGACCGCAAATACATATTCCCACCTTCTACCCGAGTATCAGAAGAAGGAAATCAGGAAGATTTCAAAACTATTTCGAGCATAAAAATGGGCACCGAGCTTGTTAAATCTCGGTGCCCATTTTATTTCTAAAATTTACATCAAATTTACGGTCAAGCTCAAACCCTATATTGCCAAAATGTTCGCTTTTTTCGCTATTTTCTTGCAAAACCGGACAATTTGGTACCAAATGATACGCGTTGGTACCGCTTGGTACCAACGACCATGCGGTTAACAGTTGTAGGGTCCTTTTTTTATGCCATTTACATGGATTTATATGGACTTATGGGGCGATTTTTAACCTAAAAAACGCACTTTTCCATTATCTCAACCTGCAAACAACACCGCATTTCCCCTGTATTTCCAACACTTTTTCACTCTAAAAAGCGGAGCCACTAAGAAATCAACATATGCTCTACCCTCTTTTTTGATGCAAAAAACGATACAAAAATTATTATTTCTGAGAAAAATG
>JAFXGO010000023.1 GCA_017520185.1 Elusimicrobiaceae bacterium
TAGCAACCTGCACCGAAAAAGAGCCATGCTCGGGGCATGTTTTTTCCAACCAGACTTCACTTCCCCGTTGTACTTTAATAGCGGGAATTGTTTTTAGACAAACAGGACACAGCGCTTGGGTTTCTTGTTTCATAGTCTTATCTTAACAAAAAAACTACTTTTCGTTCTAGCTGTTTGAAACATCAGCATAGTGCTAGAGAAACTAAAAGCACCGTATTTTAGTTTTGAGTTTATAGCATAAATCCCCGTTAGGATTAACTCCCGACGGGGATTTTTTATGCGCCACTTTGAGCATGAAAAATTTAGCTGATTTTCATGCTTTTTGGTAAATATTCTCTTTTTATGCTGATTGGGCTAGGTAAGGAAATGGTGCACTTACGATTATTAGTAAAAATTTTTATAACAAAAATAACTTTTAACAAGCTTGCAACTAAACATGACCCCGCAAGAAGAACAATTTTTACAAGCGCCCAAAAATGTAAACTTAATGTATGTAAAACAGCATACGCAAAAAGGGCCAAAGAAATCCTTCCATTTGCTTTCGTTTATACGTCTTCCGTCGGAATTTCTGCTTATCTAAAAAACACTTTTTAGATATTTGAATGCTCATGTGTATGAAAAAAGGCGAAAAGAACGGTAATAGATCTTTATAAAGCATATGAACAGCACAATATAGAAAAAGTAAAATGGTTGCTTGAGTATACTGATGCTGATGTTAACCAACCGCTTATAAATGGAGAAAAAGGAATTGAACAACACGCCCACTCTGCTTTGATATGTGCAGCAATCTTTCAAGATTTTGTTTTACTCGGCCTTTTACTAGAATCCGATGCAAATGAAAATTATAAAAATACATATGAATAAACCGTACAAGATGTTTCTCCTTTAATGTGGGCTATAAACAATAACAATATGCAATTGGTAGCAGCACTTATACAAGCAGGAAGCGATGTGAAGTTTCAAAGGCAAAAAATATATATATCCCAACAAAACAATATTAGAATTAACCAAAGAAAAAGGATTTACGGAAATTACTAATCTCTTAAAATCCACCGAAGCAAAAGAATAAGCATTTCGCTGCTACAACCATACGCTGTGTATAAATTTGCAACCCCTCGTGAAAGCGAGGGTTATTAATTATATTTTCTCTTTATTTTTGGAAACTAAAAATATTATTCTATCTTTATGAAAATTTTTTTACTTCTCCTTTTTTTATGTTTCTCGCTCTTTGCTCAGGCCGAAGAATTGACGGTGGGGCAAGTTTCAGTGCAAACTACACGCATGAATCCTCACGTCGTCAAAAACAAATTCCCTTTAAAAAGCGGAGATGTTTTTTCCCCTCTATCCTACGAATATGCACAAAACAAATTGCACGATATGCGACTGTTTAAAAAGTTGGATTTTTCTACACGACAAAATAAAAAAGAAATAGATATTCATATCCAAGCGGAGGACGGCTATTACTTTTTCCCATTGGGGTTTTTTTCTTCGGGAGACAAAAACGTGCTTTTTTTATCTTTGTTTGAGGGTAATTTCTTTAAACAAGGGGAAACGGCCTTCGCTTCTGCAGGGTTTAGCGATGACGGATATACACTCTCGGGCGGTTTGGCACTGTCAGACCATTTTTTTAATCTCTCTTTTACCAAACTAGATACAGAACTTCGCTTTTACCCGCATCATTGGTCCAGCACTTACGGAGTAATGAACGTAAGTGATGACGAGGGAGAATTTGGCTCCCCCATTGGCCAACTCAATATGCGCGATTACAGCCTGCGTTTATTATATGCTCGCCAAATAGAAAATTGGAGTATTTTTATTGCGCCGGAGTTAAGGCACACTTCTTATTCTCAACCATTAGATGCCGGCAATCATAATCAAATTACCGCAGGCCTTGCCTACCGCCACCACGTTCGAACATCTTCCGGCATGGGGGCTTTGTTTGGATTTGGCCTTTCCGACAAACAAAAAATGCTGAAGGATTTGCCTTACCCACGATATGCCTATGCTGCAGATGTTTCTTTTGCCAAAGGCGGTCGTTGGAGCGGAGCAGATGAGGATATCAGCCAGGTTTCTGCTAACTTTTTATGGCAAGCAGAATTTAAAAGCCGCCATATTTTTTCTATTCAAGTAAAAGGGAAAAACGCCTACGACTCCTCTTTTTCAGACCAAATTTTATCCACAGATTTACTTGGCAAACAAGGAAAATACCGCCGCCTTATACGCGGAAGTCGCGGAGCGGGACTTACAGCCGCATTTATGTATTATTTACTGCGCAATCAAACGGGGCTTTTGGCTTTTACGCCTTTTTATGAGCTGGCCTATATACATACCGCTCATGCGTACCAAAACCATAGCGGTACGGGGGCCACCCTATCTTATAAATTTTGGCGTTTTCCCTTCCCTTTAGGGCTTAACTATACACATAATTTAAGCGACCACAGCAACGTACTCTCATTTGTCTTAGGCGGACAATTCTAATTATCTCTTTACAATCTAACCCTTTTTCCCCCCTTGTTTGTGAAATAGGCCTTGATATACTAAAAGAACAAAGACAGATTTTCTGTTTAAAATAAAAGGGGGTAGTAATTATGGGATGGAAAGGCAGAGAATTAGTAGAGAAGTCAGGGCTTGATGTAGAAGAAGTTTTACATTTATTAAATAAAGCCTACTGCGATGAATGGCTGGCTTATTATCAATATTGGATTGGGGCCAAAGTAGTGGTAGGTTTACCACGTGAAAAAGTGCAGGCAGAACTTATTGAACATGCCAATGAAGAATTGGACCACGCCAACCGCTTAGCAGAGCGCATTATCCAGTTAGGAGGCACTCCTGTTATTGATCCGAAAAGATGGTTTGAGCTTAGCTCCTGCGGATATTTAGTACCCAAGGATCCGGGTGTAGATGCCCTGCTTGACCAAAATCTTAAAGGAGAGCGATGCGCCATTGCCGTCTATAAAAAATTATTGGATTTTGTAAAAGGGAAAGATATGATTACCGGTCATTTAATCCGTCATATCTTGGAAGAAGAAATTGAACACGAACAAGATTTAGAAGATATCCAAAACGATATCGCACACTTTAGAAACGGGGGCGGCAAAAAATAAGAGATCCGCACGTATCTAAAAAGCCCCGCTTTCGGCGGGGCTTTTTGATGAAATTATTAGGATATGTAAACCTAATCCATATAATAGCAAGTTTCACTGCCAAGTCCGCAGGTGAGACAAGTTTGACCCGTTGCCGTATTTTTAAATCCTAATTCCTTACAAACATCTCCTCCTCTACATATGCGCTGACCATAATAATTCAAAGACCATTTAAACTCTTTTGCGCCTTTGGAATATTCGGCATACACATCCGAATAGGGGTTGTTCAAAAAACGAGTCAATACTTTCTAATCTTTTTCTAATAGAGTCATAGAACTTCTTTATTTTCTATAATATAAATATGGATAAAGAACAAGGTGTTATTGTTGCTAAATCGGCCGGCTTTTGTCCGGGTGTTAAGGGAGCTATCGATAAGGTGCTGGAGTTGGAAGCCTCCGGCAAAAAACCTATCTATACTTTAGGCCCCCTTATTCACAACAAACAAGTGACGGATATGTTGGCCGCCAAACAAATTTCTTCCGTAGATAAACCTGAAGATGCTCAAGACAAATCAGGCGTTCTGGTAATTCGCGCACACGGCATTACCCCTGCCTTTCGCGCAGAAGTGATGGCCAGCGGCATGAAAGTAGTGGATGCCACTTGCCCATTGGTTAAACATGCCCATGATGTCATTTCTAAATATGCCCAAGAGGGTTATCATACCGTCATTGTAGGAGACGGCGGACATGCAGAAGTGATCGGCCTTTTAGGCTGTACACAAGGCAAAGGAATTGTGGTGTCCGGACCGGAAGAAGCCCAAAATTTACCACACTTTGATAAAGTAAATATCGTTTCTCAAACTACGCAAAAAGAAAGTGTCTTTTTTGCAACGGCTGAAATTATTAAAAACAAAGCCGATATTTGCCAAATTTCCAATACCATTTGTCACCCTACCAAATTGCGCCAAAGCGAAACCATGCAAATGGCCAAAAATGCTGATTTGGTAATCGTCGTAGGAGGCAAACACAGTGCCAATACCGCACGCTTGGCCCTCTTATGCCGCGAATTAGCACCCAAAGTGCTGCACATTGAAACGGAAGCCGAACTGACACCGGAGCAGGTATTACCTGCCAAACGTATTTTTATTACCGCCGGTGCATCCACTCCCAACTGGGTTATTGACCGCGTGGCCAATTGGGTACGCCAAACCCGTAAAAAACGCGGGGTATCGTTTACCCATTTTATTCAAAAACTTTGGGCCAAATGGGTATCCGCTTCCATTTATACGGCTTTTGCCGCTTCGGCTTTGACCTATGTTTGTATGAAATTGGAAGGATTACACTTTCAATGGAAAGAAGTGTTGTTTGCCGGTTTCTTCGTTTATAGTTTAACGGCCGTTAACAGAGCCTATGATGAAAAACCGCATAGTTTTTCCAAACTAAATTGGACATTGTGGTACGGTGCAGCCGTCGTGGCATTATGTTTAGCAGCCATGATGAGCCTAAAGGCCCTTATGCTCACTTTGCCAATTTTAATAGCCGGTCTTTTATACCCCTCCCGGCATTTCTTAAAGTCCAAGATTTTATCCATTTCAGGAACGAAGGACTTCTTTACCTCTTTGGGTTGGGGATATGCTTGTGCTTTTTTACCGGCCTTTGCCAACGATTTACTATTAAGAAAATCTTCTTACTTGGCTATTTTCTATGCCGTACTGTTGGTATTTATGCGTTCTGTGACGTTGGGTTTTACCTCTGCCAACAAAGATCTGATGATTGGTAAAGAGAGTTTTTATAAAGCCTTCGGCATAGGAAAAACCAAACTGGCCGTCATGGGCCTTTTGGGCGCATTAACAACCGTACTAGCCGTACTGTTAACCATTACGTGGAAACCGGCTTTGGTAGCCATGTTATTGGTAGGTAATTTATATACCATCTTTATTGTAATTTATTATTATAGTCACACCGTATCTCGAGGCACTAAAGAGGAAACTCTTATTGATGCCCAATTTTTCGTATTGTGTATATTAGTGTGGCTTTCTCGTTTCATTTAAAGGTTGGGAGGGATTATGAGCATTAAAAAAATTGGTATTTTAACAGCCGGCGGGGACTGCCCCGGATTAAATGCGGTCGTGCGTGCCGTTTGCAAAAATGCCCTTCGTCAAGGGGTGGAAGTATTAGGTTTTAAAAACGGATTTGACGGATTGGTACTCAATGAATTTATCCGCATCACGTCTGAAACGGTATCCGGCATTTTAACTTTGGGAGGTACCATTTTAGGCACCAGCAATATTGCTAACCCCTTTAAATACACCCTCCCTCCTTTTGGCTCTGCCGAAAAACCGAATGATTTATCCTCCGTTGCAATACACAATTTCAAAGCCAACCAATTAGATGCCTTAATTACCATTGGTGGAGACGGCACTCTGACCATGTCTCAAAAATTTGTAGATTTGGGCCTGCCGATTGTTGCCGTACCCAAAACCATTGATAATGACCTTTCCGCTACTGACCAAACCTTTGGTTTCGATTCTGCCTTGACCGTAGCCACAGAAGCCATTGACCGCATTCACACCACCGCTCAAAGCCATCACCGCGTGATGATTATTGAAACGATGGGCCGTTATGCAGGCTGGATCGCTTTACGTTCTGCTATTGCCGGCGGCGGTGATATTATATTGATTCCGGAAATTCCATACAATGATGATGTCATCGTAGAGTATCTGCTCAACCGCAAAAGTCAAGGTAAAAACTTTAGCATTATTGTAGCGGCAGAAGGCGCTAAAAATGAAAAAGGAGAGCAAGCCATCACCCGTACGGTGGCTGCCAGCACAGACCCGATTCGCTTGGGCGGTATTGCTTATAAACTCAGCGATATGATTGAAAACCGCACCCAAATAGAGTCTCGTGCGTGTGTGTTGGGCCATATGCAACGCGGAGGCACTCCCACCGCTTTTGACCGCTGGCTCTCTACTTTGTACGGAGCGAAAGCCTTTGATATGGTCATGGAAGAAAAATTTGGCTATATGACCGCTTTCCGCAACTTTGGCATTACGGAAGTAAAAATAGCCGATGCTATCAGTAAATTAAAATTAGTCGATCCCAACGGAGAAGAAGTAAAAGCCGCCCTGAAAATAGGTATGAGTTTTGGTTCTGCCCAAATTGGCTAACAGGAGTGAAAAATGAGTGAAAATTTAGATATTCTCTACGGTATACATGCCGTAATGGAAGCCTTGAAAAGTAAAAAAAGAAACGTGGTGCAATTATACGTTTCCGATAATAAAGCCGGCCATCGTGCCGTAGAAGAAATTATTCGTCTGGCCAAACGCAACAATGTTAAAATTGACCGCATGGATTTAAAAGTGATGGACCGCCTGACCAAAGGGGCCAACCATCAAGGTGTGTTGGCCAAAGCACAACCCGTACGCTTGATGAAATTATCCACTGCCATGTATGAAGCCGACGGAAATAAAAAAGATTTGTGGCTGGCTATTGACGAAATGACCGACCCTCAAAATTTGGGTGCCATTATCCGCAGTGCCGCTTGTTTGGGATTTTCTACCATCATCTTGCCTCAACGCAGAACGGTGGGTTTAACTCCTGCCGTATATAAAGTGGCCTGCGGCGCGGTGGAAAATGTAAATATCGTAGAAGTGGCCAATTTATCCAACGCCTTGCTGGATTTAAAAGAGGAGGGCTTTTGGATTTACGGGGCGGATATGGACGGACAATCCATCACCCAAACCGATTATGCCTCTCCGGCGGTATTGGTCATCGGCTCTGAAGGAACGGGTATCCGCGAAAAGACTGCCGAAAACTGTGATCAAATTATTTCCATTCCGCAAAAAGGTGGCGTAGAAAGTTTAAATGCTTCTGCCGCAGCCAGCATTATCATGTATGATATGATGGCCAAAGTGCAACTGAAAAAATAAAGTCATTCAAACTTTACAAATAAAACACCCCGCTTTTTGGCGGGGTGTTTTATTTAAAATGGGTTTTAGTTCATGTAATAGCAGGTATCACCCGTTCCGCTGACACATTGATCACCGGAACCCCAAGCACTAAAACCAATATCTCTACACAAAGAATACCTTGTTGAAGCAGCTTTACAAATGCGATATCCCAAAGAATTCATGTGCAAAGTGACAGAATCAGGATTATAGCGCGCCCCCGCCACAATAAACGGCCCTTCCGAAGTACAATCTCCGGTAATTCCATAAGTAAAATATTTAGAATCTTCTACATCAACGGAAAGGGCGCTCGGTGTTATATATGTGGCTGACGGATTTTCTAAACAATATACTTGTCCTGCTTTCAGTAAAGCACTCATATTGCTCCATGCTTCAGCAGTACGGCTTTTAAGCACCGTTTTTTGATATTGCGGCAAAGCCACCGCAGACAAAATACCGATAATTAACACCACTACCAACAATTCAATCAGCGTAAAACCGCTGCTATTTTTAAATGATTTTTTCATAGTGTAAGTCCTTTTTGATTTAAATTCCCTGCTCTTTAAATTTAACAAAAAAAAACTAAAACGCCAAGTATTTTTAATTTCCGATGAAAAAATGCTCAATAAAAAAACGGCCTTTTGGCCGTTTTTAAAATGTTTATAAGAATAATTCCACTTGGTCTATTTGTTTACCCTGATCATTAAATACGTGTATCGTCAATTTGCGGTCTACAATTTTTACTTCCGCAAAATGATATCCCGCCACAAAACGCGCCGTAGAACGATGGCTGCTCATGCGCTTGGTGGGTGTAGCACCGCCACCGCCCAAGGTAATATAGGTGACCCCGCGTTGATTAGGCTCATCTTCAAGCATAGGGAAAGTGCGCTCATAATTGGCTTCTGCCCCTTGCAACACCAAATCTACGCCATACTTCTCAAACAAAGGCACAAAGCGCGCCGCCACCTCATTGGCAGGGCCTTTGGCTCCGGTGGAGTACATAGGAGCATTAAGCACCACTATTTTCCATTTTTCGGCAGCTCCGCCCAACGCACTCTGAAGCCATTTATACTGGGCGGACTTTTCGTCTATATTCGGTGCCCAAACCGCCCCATACGCAGCATTGGTATCTAAAAATATAAAACGGGCGTTGGCTGTATCAAAAAAGTAATATTTAGGGGTGGCATTGGACCAACTCATATCATGAAAATGAGAATAATTGGTACGCACAAAAGATTTACTTTCTCTTTTTTCCCGCTCGGCCCCATACTCATTGGCTCCAAGCGCAATAAACAAGGGGGTTTTGGCCAAAACTTCTTGATAAGGTGTAAAAAATTCCGCATTGGCATCTTCGTCAAGACCGCTGGCCGTCAAATCACCTGTGTGAATAACGAAATCGGCCTCTTTTTGTGCCATTTGGCTGGCTAATAAGGCTTTGGCTGAGGCATTTTCCCCTGCTGTATTTCCAAAAGCCAAAAACTTAACCTCTTTCCTCTCGGGACTGTATAACGTACGGAAAGACCCCTCTATCGGGGCTTGCAAACCGTCTTTGGCAGCATTATAAACATATAAGCGATAGCAAAAATCCTGATTAGGCACCAGACCGTAAAGAACGGCTTTGTGTTGCGTATCCTCCGGGCTGATTTTCATAATTTGGTTGCAACGCGGAGACGGACCATATTCCAACCAAGCAGGCGTTTGTTCATCGGTTTGCCAACGCAAAATCATGGTGGTTTGGGTAGGATTCTCAAGATAAGGGCCGCGCACCACTTGAGCCGCCTGAGCAACAATACTTAAAAAAAGAAAAAAGATAATCAATAAGTTTTTCATATGATATATTTTAGCAAAATATATCCACTCTTCCCCCAAAAAAGCCTGTCAGAAAGCCCTAAATTTGCTAAATTATGAAGTATGAGAAAAACTATTCTTCTTTTTATTTTATTTTTGGGCGCTTTAGGCGCACATGCTTATAACGTAGATGCTACCGCCGCGTACGTCTATTCTTCCGACCATAATCAGGCCGTTTTAGGTGCTTCTGTACCGTTGGGAGTTAACACCGTCATCGGAGTAAGAGGCAAATACGTGGAAGACAAACAAGAAAGTGTATTGAAAGAAAATACTTATTCCGTTTCTTTGCCCGTACAGTTGGATTTGGATTTGGTAAAACTCAATTTAACGCCCTTTTATTATTTTAAAAATGAGTTTTCTTTTGCCGCCGAAAAAGACCCCTATGCTTACGGCATCAACGCACAATTGGTCATGAATTTACAACAAAATGAAATTGACGAACTTTATACGCAAGGCTATATCGGGGTTTCCTATGCCAGACAAAATGGTATTTTGGTGGAGAATGCCGTTCCCGATGAAACTGACTATACCCAAATGGCTTATACACTGGGGATTCGTCAAAACTTTTTTAGCGCATTTACATTTCACGTAGCAGCTACAGCTTTTCACTATCCTAACGGTATTAGCGATGTGACGGCTTTCTATGGGGTATTAGATCAAAATGATTTGGCTTATGCGCAGTCTTATGACGTGAATCGCGAATTGGGCAAATACACCCTTTCAGCACGCATGACTCGTATTTGGGCGGAGGAACAATCCACCCTTTATTTAGGTTATCATTTTGCAGAATTTCATACCGCCACCTCTCAACATTCCTTTTTATTAGGAAACAGTTTCCGCGTAGGACAGCGCGCCAAAGTAGATGCCGCGTATAACCACTTGCGCAATAGCGATAACAAAGACAAGAGAGATATATTCTTTATCAACTTAAATGTTGCTTTTTAACGGGGAAAAATATGCCTGAAAACGAAAAGATGGATACTAGCAATCAGATCACTCACACTCAAGATGCAGCCAAAATGCTCTCTCTGGTGTCGCATAAACTCAGAACGCCGCTTTCCATTATTAATGGATATTCGGAGGCTATTTTATCTCAATCCTCCAAAGAAAAATTTTCCCCTTTTACCACCAAAGCCTTAGAGGAAATCAACAAACAAGGCATCAAACTGTGTGCTTTGGTGGATAAACTTATGTTTTTTAACAAAGTGGAAAACTTACAACCCAAAGATTTGGCAAAAAAACAAATTAATTTAAAAAATTTGTTAAAAGTTTGTGCTAATGATGCCATTTCCCATGAGGAAGATTCTTCCACCGTTCCCTCCACTTCCGCCATTGCCAAACGGGGAACTTTTATTGAAATAGACTGTCCGTCTAATTTAGAGATCAAAAGCGATGAAGAATTGATGGCATTTCTATTGGAAGAATTGATAACTAATGCCATTAAATTCAATACAAAGGCAGAAAAGATCATCAAGGTTCAATGTGCTCATCATGGAGATAGTGTATCCATTTCCGTACGCGATTATGGAACAGGCGTAAGACCTCAGGACGTCAATAAAATTTTTGAGCGTTTTTACCAAGTAGATGATTATTTTACCGGCCAAATTGATGGTTGGGGTTTGGGTCTTCCGATGGTGAAAAAAATACTGGATTTACATGGCGGAAGCATCAGTGTCATCTCAGACAGAGGCTTAGGCACCATCTTTACGGTTAGTTTACCCATTGTATGACATCAACAGATTTATTGGACAATATTTCTCAACAGACGGATTCTTTTCGTAATTTGGTCTTGAAAGAGACTTCTTCTCTGCGTGATTTTACGCGTCGTTTAGAGCAAATCTTAAGCCAAGACCATAAGAATATCCAAGTAAGAGATACCGCTTTTTCTGCGGAATTTTCTTCTTTTTGTACTTCTCTGAGAAAAGAGTTTGACCAACAGTTAAATTTTTGGCAAGAAAACAGGCCTTTGTTGCGTACTTGCACGTTAAAAGCAGACTATTCTCTTGTATTGGCGGCGAAAAGTTTTTCTTTGCGTGCCAAAACCCTCTCAAGATCTGCTGATGATTTTTCCACCGCTTACAATAACTTCAACCGATTTTATAAAAAATATACATTAGAAAAATTACCGGTTTGGTTATTAACATCTTGTTGTGATGATTTAAACAACTTAACCGGAAAAATTTTATTCTTATCCAGAGAAGTATCCAAAAAAACGGGGGAGGCCAAATGATGGACAAAACCGAAAAGACAAGCCTTTATTATCAGCGAATGAACCTTATTTGTTTAACAATTATTGCTGCCGGTATCATTACAGCCGGACTTATCTATACCCGCGCCTTAATGATTCCATTGGTCATTGCCATTTTTGCTTACACGATTTTAGGACAAGCGGCTTCTTTGTTGCATCGGCGGTTTAATTTTCCGGCTTGGGCTGCGCTAACGGTGGCTATTCTCTTTTTTGTTTTGTGTTTTTCGGGCATTATTTATTTTACGGTCAACTCTGTGGGAAACTTTCTTAAAGAGGCGGAGATGTATCGTGATAATTTGCTCGGCTCCGTATCTGATGTGCTTACCAAACTCTCCGAACGCGGCATAGATTTGGACCGCACCTCTATTATGGCCTATTTAAAAGATTTGCCGTTATTTGCCTGGTTTAAAAATTTCGGTGGGCAGTTGTTCTCCCTCTTTTCCAACTCTACTTTGATTATTCTGTTTATTATTTTCTTGTTATTGGGAGAGAAAAAGTTGCTGGCGGCCTCCCCCAACAAAACCGTACAAGAAATGCTATCCAACATTTCCAAATATCTTTCCGTCAAACTTACCACCTCTTTGGTGACAGCATTAATTGTTTGGTTTATTTTAGTGCTTTTTAAAGTTAAAATGGCCTTCTTATTTGGCTTGTTAACTTTCTTGCTCAATTTTATTCCTAGTGTCGGCTCTATTATTGCAGTGCTTTTGCCGGCTCCGGTGTTGTTTTTGCAATACGGTGCGGGAACGAACTTTTTTGTAGTGTTGGGTTTAATGACTGCCACTCAATTTACGATCGGCAATTTAATTGAGCCGCACATGATGGGAGACGGTATGGACTTGCACCCCGTAGTGGTGATTGCTTCTTTAATCTTTTGGAGTTTGGTATGGGGTGTACCGGGAGCCTTCTTATCTGTTCCCATTACTGCTTCCATTAAAATTGTGTTAAGCAAAATGAAGCACACTCGGCCGGTGGCAGAACTACTAGCAGGCAGACTTCCACAATAAAATTTAACCCCGCTTCAAAAGCGGGGTTTTTGTTGTCCGGATATTTTTATTCCATCTAATAACAGGAACTAGACATACCCCCACCCACAAGACATGTTGTCCCGCTTTCGCTGTTAACAAACCCCCAATCAGCACAATCCCCATTGCACATACGTCTTTCGGGCGGCAAAGCCACCGCTGACAAAATACCGATAATTAACACTACCACCAACAGTTCTATCAGTGTAAAACCGCTTGTATTTCTTTTTTAGATAAATTTTTCATCTAAAATCTCCTTTTTTGTTAATGTTTCTTATAAGAAAAATTTAACAAAAAAATTAGGTCAAGACTTTTTAAAATTTCTCTAAAACAAAAACCCCTCACCTGTCGGCGAGGGGTTTTAAAAAATATATTTCTATTGCACAGATACCGTTTCCGGGCCTTGTTCGTCTACAGAAAGTTCCGAGAAATCCGGCATTTCGCGGCGGACTCTATTAAACAGGTCAGAGGCCGTTGCGCGGCTGATAAAACTTTCCCATTCGGCAGGAGACATTTCAAAATCATCCATCACCACGAAGGAAATTTCCCGAGAGGAGTCTTTCCCCAACGGTTTCGTACGGGCATATTCACGCTCCAACTCCACATAACGGCTGGCGATGGCATAGTCTATATCTTCTTGCGTATAGCCCATTTGGTTGGCTTCTTCCGTTAAAGTATTGGTATCCACTATACCTTCCACTTTCGGCGTTTCTTGCTGTACTGAATCTGCATTAGCAGGGACAATAACTTGGCTGTTTTCGGAGAAAGAGGAAGAATCCTTTTCCACACTGGGGCCACCCGTTTCACGACCGGAAATCAAATTAGAACAGGCCGACGGATGGACAATAAAATAAACACTCAACACAATGAGTAAAAGTACGGCTGATTTTAATAAAATTCTTATCACAAAATTCCTCCATTTCTTTTATAGAATAGCAAATTTTAACTTTTTAACAAAAATTTTTTATTTATTGGGCGCATTTTGCAGCACAGCCACACTCTGTATAAACTGCGGATTGGCAAAAATTTCCTGTAAAATTTTGGCAAATTCCGGATCTTGAGCATGTTTAGCCAAAACCTGCTGCAACTGTGGATACTGCTGCAATAAACGCGGCAATTCCGCCCCACTCAGTTGCGCCAAAGTAATTTCCTCTCCGGTTGCTTTGCGCAAATCTGCATAAAAAGCCTGTATTTTTGGATTTTGTTTATAATCATTTAATACGGAAATCAATGTTTCTTGGGCTTGTTGTTTGATAGCTTCCGGACCTAAAGGAGCATCTTCTAAAAAAATTTCTTCCTCTTTTATATCCGGCAGTTTGGCAAAAACAGGCATTTGCGGCGCAGCGGGAGTATAATCTATCGGCACATTGTGAAAAGTATAAGTAGCCGGTTCTTCTTCGATTTGTTGCGCCACATAACTTTCGTACATGCGATACACTCTCACGCCTGCTATAAAAGCCAGACCCACTATGATAATCGTTAAAAAGAACCGGCTTGTTTTGCTCATAAAATTAGTCTTCAATGCCCACAAGTTCTACTGTAAATATTAAAGTAGAACCGGCCGGGATTACCCCTACCGGACGGTTGCCGTATGCTGTTTCGGCAGGGCAAACCACTGTGGCTTTAGAGGAAGGACGCATTTGCTGCAAGGCTTTGGTCCAGCAGGGCACCACGTCTGTTAATTTGGTCGTAAAAGTTTCATTACGGTCGTAAGAACTGTCAAATTTAGTACCATCGACCAATTTCCCCTCATAATGTACGGTCACTTTGCTATCTGTTTTAGGAGTACGGCCCTTTCCTTTTTTAGCCAGTTTAATCATGGCACCGTTATCTAATACTTTTACGCCCTTTTCTTTGGAAAAGTTCTCCAAATATTCTTTTTGTTCCTGTAGATGTCTTTGGCTAATAATTTCAGCATCTTTTTGGTACTTTTCAATAATCTGGGCCTTATAATCGTCCAATTTGGTTTGGGATTCTTTATTAAGCAAACTGTCTCTCATACCTTGAGAAAGAGCTTTATAATCGTCTTCATTATCCAAAATCAACTGACGTTTCAAATTATCTCCCAACAAAAAACCTAAAGAGTACAACATTTTATTGCGCTCGGCAGGATCTTGCACCGGTTCGGCAGTTTCTTGTACGGCCGTTTCTGCCGGCACTTGCTCTGAAGCGGCAACGGTTTCTTGCGCAGAAGCAGAAACGAATAAAGAAAAGACAAATAAGAGTGTTAATAGTTTTTTCATATTTTCTCCTGTTATTTTGTTTTTAAATAATTGGTTAAACGTTTTATGATTTCTGAAGAGGCTCTACTGCCTAAACTTTCCATACTTTTTCTGACAGAGTCTTCTCTGCGGCCCGTACCGGCACGATCATGCAAGGTAAAACTGGCAAACGTGGTGCCGGCTTGCAAATCACGCAAATGTACGGCGGCACTGGTAGTAGCCCATTCCAATCCTTTCAAGCGTTCTGAGCCATAGCCGTCCACTTTGGCATCGGCTTCCACAGACAATAAGGCTGATGTATCATTAGGGCTTACGGCACTCAATCCCATTTGGTTGACAGAGTCTATTAATTTGGAAATTAAAAGGTCATTTTCTTCACCACGTACAATGACAGCCACTTTTACGGCTGCCAAGCGATCACTATAGAGTTTTTTATAAGTGTTAAAACGTTCGCTTTCATAGCCGGTGTGGTCCTGACTGACAAAAACATATAAATCTTGCACTGTATTACGTTTTAAAATCAATGGCTCCATAGCAAAAGCGGCCTTCAAACCCACAAATTTATCTTCCGTTGCTTGCAATTTGGCAGCCAAAGCTCCCAGCTGTGCATCTAAAGCATTTGCCGGCACTTGCAAAATAAGTTCTGCCGTTTGGCGTTTTAAAACTGCTAAGGCAAAATAATTTTTGGGTTCTTTTTGGCTTTTATCCCGCCAAACTTTCTCCACTTGCGCATTAGCCATAATATCATCTAATTGTGCTACCACAGATACTTCCGGCACATTCTGAACAAAACTTTGACGCATATTATTTAGTGCGGCAACGGAGGCACTTTCTTTCGTGGGGCCTTCACCGGCTACCACATAGTACGCATGCTGATCGTATTTGCTCATCTGATAACTGACGGTATTTTTATTAACACCGGCACATGCCCCTAAGGACAAAGCCCAACACAAAACTAACCATTTTTTCATTTTTTCCCCTCACTTAGCCGTGCGATAATGCAAATATACACGGGCATTTGGTTTTACTTCTACATCTTCAAATCGATGCTCTCCTACTATATTACCAAATCCATCTTTAAAGCGCAGGCGAAAATCCTGCCTGCCGGGAGGCACATAAAAACGAGTCATACGTATTTGCGCAGGCAATGTAAACCATTGTCTGGTATCAGCCCTTTCTGTAATGGCGCCTAAAAAATTAACAAACATTTCCGCCAGTTGCCCGACGCTTTCATCTGAGGAGGCCTGATACATGGCATGGCGCGCTTGTACGGCGGCAGTACGTTTAGCGGCAGCTCTAATAGCCATGCGCAATAAAGTAGAGTTTTCTTTGTTCTTAAGTTCTTTCCGTACCATTTCAGCCACATCTGCCATAACCAAAGTAGGATATATTTCTCCACTCTGGGTGATAACATCTGAATTTTTAATATAATAAGGCTGGTCCTCCAACACCGGATAAGATACAGTGATACTATTGCCCAAAAGACCCGTCATGATAGCATTTCTTACTTCGGGGCTGAGTTCTGTTGAACTTTCGGTTGAATGTCTGGACCAAAGCAACACTTCCCCCCAACCGACCTGAAAAGTTTGGCTTTTCTTTAAAGGAATTAGACCATTGGAATGGATAAGAATAATTTCCCCCCAATTTTTCACATAAGAGCCAAAAATCGGATCCTGCCTCAGGCCTCTTTTTCCGTCCGTCAAACCGTAGGCCTGAAGCGCGCGCATGCGCGAAATGCGGGCATCATCTCTTTTGCCGGCCGATTCAAAAATCAAGCTGGCAAAATATTGCAAAAAAGCATTTTCCTGAAAATCTTTTCTACCGCGCTGACCATCTAAATAATAAACGGCCTTGTTCGCTTCTACCAAAGCACCGTTTAACTCTCCTCGTTTCAAAAAATTCATGGCGCGATAATAGTAGGTAAATTCTCTTTCAAAAGAGGAAGGATAGTAAGGAATTGTTAAATCGTTGATTAAATATTGCCCCGCATAACCTGTGGCACTTTTTGTAAAAAGTTCATCTATCTTATCTTGCGCTTGGGCCATTTGTATATCACTTGCAGCATATTCTTGCGCTTCATGCAATACAGTTCCGCTATCTAAATAATACAACAACGCATCTTTTTGTTTATATTCCTTATTTTTGGCAGATTCAATTTTTTGAATAGCCGCAGGGAATTGCCCCGCCGCTAACAATTTATTAATTTCCTTTTTATGGCGTAAAGAAGGCGCGCTGCACGCTGAGCAGCACAAGAGAACTGTCAGAAGTGTAAGGTGGCGCGCCTTCATAAAATTTACCAGCTGGTTTTGCTACGAGTCACGTATTTTTTAATTTGCTTTTGACCGTTCCAAACAATCTTATTGCTTTCAATATCAATCAGTTTCAAATTCACTTGATAAAAAACAACAGCTTTATTGCTCTGTGAGTCCACAATGGAATTAATTACACCGGAAAGCATATAGTCGGCTCCAATTTCACGACCAAATGCTTTGCGAGTTTCTTCGCTGGCAAATTCATCTTGCTCCAAACGTTCCTCCCGCAATTCTCCGCGTTCTTCACGGCTGGCAACAAATTCCACCTTGCCGGAGTTAATCAAAGCGCGCTGCATTTCTTCTATAAAAGTAGCAGTGTTGATATGTTCCATACTGTCATTGGCTACGCTGCCCACAATGACCACAGGTTCTTTGCCCAAGCGAGTTGTGGCTTTGCTATACCAACCGGAGTTCAAGCAATCTTGAATCATCTCTGAAGCCACCATTTGAGAATCCGCATCATTCCAACGGCCACTGACATCTTTAATCAACCGGCTGTCCACCCGCTCTACTTTGGTGGCACAAGCAAATATAAATGGCAAAACCAAAAGACTTATTAACAGTTTTTTCATTTCTTCCTCTCCTATTTTGATTCCTAGTTTTTACCAGGTTCTACTTACATTGTAGCAAAAGAAATGTTAAGAAAAACCCCCACTTTTTAAGCGGGGGTTTTTGACAAGATATAAATAATCTAATCTTGATATTTTTTAGACTTGTAGTGCGTATGCAAGAGCTCATGCGCCACAGGGCCGCCTATCTTATCCAAAATGCGTCCGTACAAGGCTTGCACGCCGCTATTGTCTTGAGATTTATAGGCCAACTCCGTATCTTCTTGATACAAGCCTTGAGCACGCGTTTTGCGCAAAGACCAACCTTCAAACTGAGGTTGACCGGCACCGGCCACACAACCGCCCTGACAAGACATAACTTCAATGAAATCATAATGTTTTTTACCTTCTTTGATTTCATCTAAAAGTTTGCGGGCATTTTTAAGACCGCTGACTACCGCTACTTTGATTTCCAAATCACCGATTTTGATGGTTTTTTCTTTAAACACGTCAAAACCACGCAAGCTGTTAAATTTTACACTGCGGGCATTTTCAGGGTCCAATTCAGCCAAAGCATAGCGCAAAGCCGCTTCCATTACACCGCCGGAAGCACCAAAGATAACACCGGCACCGGTCTTGGTACCAAACGGCATATCAAACCATTCGTTTTCCAAGTTGGCAAAATCAATACCGGCCTCTTTAATCATACGGGCCAAACCGACTGTAGTGACCACATAGTCCGTATCCGGATTACCGTTGACATAGAATTCACCGCGTTTGGCTTCGCTCTTTTTGGCAGAGCAGGGCATCACTGCCACTACCACCAAGTCTTCGCGTTTGCCACCGCGTTGTT
This sequence comes from Elusimicrobiaceae bacterium, assembly GCA_017520185.1. NCBI lineage: Bacteria > Pseudomonadati > Elusimicrobiota > Elusimicrobia > Elusimicrobiales > Elusimicrobiaceae > Elusimicrobiaceae bacterium. The sequence continues at coordinate 18,086 of JAFXGO010000023.1, forward strand.
CAAAATCGGCTTTCAAGACAGGGCCCATCATCTGCATCGGAGAGCGAGCCGTAGACAAGTTGGGAATAAATTCCGGAGCAAACTTTTCCACGTAATTGACCCACGCCGGGCAGCAGCTGGTGAGTTGTGGTAAATTGGTGCCTTTTTTAACGCGACCCAAAAATTCCGTAGCTTCTTCCAGAATCGTCAAATCTGCAGCAAAAGCCGTATCATAGACATAATCAAAGCCTAACATGCGCAAAGCGGCAGCAATTTTGCCATCCACCGGTTCACCCGGTTTCAAACCAAAAATTTCGCCCAAACCTACGCGCACGGCCGGAGCAATATGCACCGCTACTTTTTTATTGGGGTTATTAATGGCTTTAAAAACTTCTGAAATTTCAGAAGAATTCGGCATCAAAGCACCCGTCGGACATACGCGAGCACATTGACCGCAGGCCACACATTCGTGGCTTTCGCCCAATTCTTTGTTAAAAGCGGTCGCAATTTTAGATTTAAATCCGCGGAAAGCAAAGTCAATAGCGCCAATGCCTTGTACTTCATTACAAATACGCACACAGTTTCCGCACAAAATACATTTACTGTGGTCGCGCACCAAAGCGGCAGAAGTGGCATCTTTGTGGCTATCTAACTTTTTAGATTTAAAACGAATTTCCGTCACGTCCATATCTTTGGCCAATTTCTGCAATTTGCAGTTATTGGATTTGGAACAAAGCGTACAGTCGTGATTGCCCGAAGAAAGCAAAAGCTCCAAGTTAATGCGGCGCAATTTGCGGATTTCGTCACTGTTGACGCGCACTTTCATACCGTCTTTAGGGGCAACGGTACAAGAGGCCAAAATACCCATTCCTTCAATTTCTACCAAGCACAAACGGCACGCACCGTAGACGGCCAATTCGGGGTGATAACAGAAGGTGACGATGTTAAAGCCAGCCTTACGCACCAACTCCAACAAATTCTTTTCGCCTTGAATAGCAACTCTTTTTCCTTCAATAGTCACAAAACCTTGTTCTTTCTTTTCTTCTTGCATAATTACGCTCCTGTCACCACGGCGCCAAATTTACAAGTGCTCTTACATCCGCCACACTTGATACATTTATTGACATCAATTACATGCGGTTTTCCTACCGCACCGGAAATAGCTTGCACCGGGCAAGCGCGTTTGCACATACCGCAGCCTTTACACTTATCGGCCACAATTTCAAAACGTGCCAACGCTTTACATACACCCGCCGGGCAACGTTTTTCTACAACGTGGGCTAGATATTCTTCTCTAAAGTGTTTCAAAGTAGAAAGCACCGGATTGGGAGCGGTTTTTCCTAAAGCGCAGAGAGAGGCTTTTTGTACCGCTTTAGCCAAATCTTCCAAGTTTTCCAATGTTTTCATGGTTGCGCGCCCTTCTACAATATCATTAAGCATGCTCAACATCTGCTCCGTACCTTCACGACAGGGAACACATTTACCGCAAGATTCGCGTTGAGTAAACTCTAAGAAGAAACGAGCCACGTTAACCATACAGGTCTTGTCGTTCATGACCACTAAACCGCCGGAACCTACCATAGCGCCGGCAGAACGCAAAGAATCAAAGTCCAAAGGCAAGTCCAAATGTTCTTTGGTCAAACAACCACCGGAAGGACCGCCGATTTGAGCAGCTTTGAAGGCTTTGTGATTGACGGTGCCGTCATCTTCAGTCGTACCTCCGGCCACTTCATCAATGACTTGGCGCAAGGTCGTACCCATCGGCACTTCCACTAAACCGGTGTTAGCAATGTGGCCCGTCACAGCAAAAGTTTTGGTGCCAGGACTGGTCAAAGTACCGATTTTCTTAAATTCTTTAGCACCCATTTCCATAATTTTGGCTACAGTGGCTAAAGTTTCTACGTTGTTAATAACCGTCGGTTTATCAAACAAACCTTTTTGGCTGGGGAAGGGCGGTTTGACATTGGGCATACCGCGTTTTCCTTCAACAGAAGCAATTAAAGCCGTTTCTTCACCACAGACGAAAGCACCGGCACCTTCCATAACGTTAATTTTGAAATTAAAACCGGAACCAAAAATATTTTCACCCAACAAGCCTAATTCTTCGGCCTGAGCAATAGCAGTGCGCATGCGCTGTACGGCTAAAGGATATTCCATACGTACATAGATATAACCTTCATCGGCACCAATGGCACGCGCGGCGATCATCATACCTTCAATAACGGCATTGGGGTTGCCTTCCATGACACTGCGGTCCATAAAAGCACCCGGGTCGCCTTCGTCAGCATTACAAATGACATATTTTTTCGGGCCGGGCTCAATGCGGGTTAAATCCCATTTTTTACCAGTCGGAAAACCGCCACCGCCACGTCCGCGCAAGCCGGATTCCATAATTTCTTTACAAACTTCTTCATCCGTCATTTGGGTATAGGCTCTTTTGGCTTGAGCATAACCGCCATGAGCGATATATTCGTTAATATCTTCCGGATTGATACGGCCACAATCATGCAACAAGATACGTTCTTGTTTGGAATAGAAAGGGATTTCTGCCGTTGTTTTACAATGTTGCTTGGAGTTGGGATCGGTATAAAGCAAGCGGTCCACCACTTCGCCTTTTACAATCGTTTTTTCCACAATTTCAGGCACATCTTCCGGTTTTACATGCGTATAAAAAATATCATTTACGCTCACCAAAGGACCCGCCGCACAAAAACCGCGACAACCGCTCATGCTGATATAATTTTCATGGCAGCCTTTGGTAATGTTTAAACAATAACCGATTTTGCGCGCTTCCAATTCTTTCTGAAAAGCATCATATACCTTCATAGAACCGCCGGCAATACAACCCGTACCGCCACAAATAGTAATACGGCCCGTCACGTTCTGATAAGCATCATTATATTCTTTAGCAATTTGTTCAATCGTTTTTTTAGGCATTTTTGGCCTCCGCAGCGGCAATTTCGTCAATTAATTGGCAGGCTTGGGCCGGCGTAATCTGCCCATGTACGGTTTCGTCAATTACCATAACCGGTGCCAAACCGCACGCGCCCAAACAGGAAACGCATTCTAAGGTGAATAATCCGTCTTCGGTGGTATCTTGACCGTCTTTCAATTTTAATTTGTCTTTTACTGTATTAATAACGAAAGAAGATCCTTTTACGTGGCAAGCGGTACCGTTGCACACTTTAATAATATGTTTTCCTTTCGGCGTAATGGCAAAATGCGCAAAGAATGTAGCCACACCAAACACTTTGGCGGGGGAAATTTCCAATTTATTGGCAATATGACGCATTACGTCTTCAGGTAAGTAGCGATACAATTCTTGTACCTTTTGCAGTATGGGAATGAGCTTGGCAGGGTCATTGCCATGCTCTTTAAGTATTTTATCCACGGGGGCGAATCTTTCTGTCATGGGTTCTCCTGTTTTTAAAAATCCGGAAGAAAGGGATTTTCTTCCCGACAAAACGACCACCGCACCTATTCGGCACGGATAAGACATTACTATTTAAAATAAAACAAATAGGACTGCTTATCTTTTCATTATAGTAAGCACAAACCCAACTGTCAACGTAAGTTTTTGGATTTTTAAGCAGAATTACAAACTAATGCATAAAGCGACAAAATAGCCTGTCATCAACACCAAACCGACAGGCACTGCCACGCGCGCCCATTCGCGGCTTTTGATGTTTAATTTTTCCGCAGCCACGATATTGGGCAAATTGCCCTGCACAAGCATACTGCCAAAGGCTGCTAAGCCGATAACCATATACATCAAGTTTTCTGTAGAAACATTGGGAGTCACTTCAATAGCGGCCAATGTGGCATTGTCAATAATAACAGAAACAGCATTGGCCCAAAACAAAATTTTTCCGTTTAAAAGAGCAATCGTGCTTTGTGCAAACGGCCGCAACCCCGTACTGATTAAATGCAATGCCGCCACAAACAGATAAATATTCCACGTGCGGCGCAAGATGGATTTGGGGTCTTCTTTATCCTCGCGGATATGAAGCTGCACTTGAGTGTTGGTATTACGCACCGTATAACCGGCGGCCAAAGCACACAAAACAATACCCGGCACTATCCACCAGAAAAAGTGACGAAGCACAAAGAAAAAATCAGCCTGATGCGGGCCGGCCGCCAACTCATTATAAATCACCAATCCCAAAGGTTCGGCCAACGGCAGCAAAATAGCCCCCAACCCAATGGCATAACAAGCATAAACAGTCACTTTGACTGTTTGATCTCTCTCCAAATTTACCACTTGCAAAACTTCAGCCAACACCAATGCCGCCACCGTCACACTACAAATGCTTGACATCATTCCCAACAAAAAAACCAATACGGCAAAACTATAGCGCGGCTCCAAATACCGAAACAAAATAAACAATACTCTAAAAATATAACGAGAATAATGATTAAAAATAACACTTACTACCAATACAATAAACGCCACGTTTACAGGGGCATTGAACGTTTGATAAACAAAATCCTTACTCCAGCCACCGGCAATGCTTACTGCGGCTATCCCCACCAACAAAAGAAACATCTCCAAGTGGTTTTCCACCCACTTGGATACCAGCGGCCATATTAATAGATTTAATACGACTATTGATAATAAAATTTTGGTAATCAATGATACTTCCATGACCATCATTTTACTAAATATTTTTTTTAATACGTTGTAAAAAATTCTATCTATTTTTGTAGAATATAAATGATGTACCAAGCATAATGATTAAGGAGCTATACATGAAGAAAGTATTTATTACCTTGTGTGTGTTGGCAGTAGCCTCTGTGGCTTTTGCCGCCGAAACCTGCACCTGCCAAGCCGGCGATTCCGCCTGCTACGTCAGCTGTGTGCAAACCAAAGTGACGGCCGCCCGTAAAGCTACCGCTCAAAAAGTACAAGCTGCTAAAGAAGCATTAAAAGCCAAACAAGCCGAAGCTAAAAAGAACACCGTTACTGAAGAAGATGTCAAAGCCTCTTTGGAAAACAAAAAAGCCGAATTGAAAGCTCAAGCCAAAGCCAAAAAAGAACAAGCTAAAAAAGATGCCGAAGCTAAAAAAGCCCAAGCCAAAGCCGAACTCGAAGCCAAAAAAGCTAAAGCCAAAGAAGATGCCGAAAACTATAAAGCCTCTTTGAAAGCCAAAAAAGCCGAAACGGAAAGCAAAATTGCTGTCGCCAAAGCCAATGCCGAAGAAAAAGTAAATGCCGCTAAAGCTAAGGTAGAAGCCGCCAAAGCCGAACTCAAAGCCGCTAACAACGACGAAGAAAAAGCCGCTGCTCAAGCCAAAGTAGAAGCTGCCAAAGAAGCCTTGAAAGCCAAAAAAGAACAAGCGAAAGAAAACGCTAAAAATGCCGAAAAAGCCGCTAAAAACGAATTAGCCGCTTGGAAAGCCTTAGCCAAATAAACAACTTCTTTCTAATACAAAAACCGCACTTTTAAGTGCGGTTTTTTTGTTTTAGAATAAAGAAGCAGTAAATATGAAAAGGGGGTATGTATGAAAAAAATCATTCTTACGGCTACAGCCTTATTGCTTGTAAGTGGTGCTTCTTATGCCACTCAGATGTGCCAATGCGCTAACGGCGATATAAAATGCATTAATGCCTGCACCAAGACCAAAGTAAAAAATGCCAAAGCGCAAGTAGCGGCACAGAAACAAGCCGATAAGGCTTTTTTAAAAGCCGACAAAGCCGTCACCAAAGAGGCTTCCAAAGACTTAAAAGGCTATTACAAGGCCGATAAGCAAGCCGTCAAAACAGAAATGAAAGAAATTAAAGAAAAGGCCAAAGAACAAATCAAACAGGATAAGGCTCAAGGCAAAGCAAATAAAGAGGCAATCAAAGCCGAACATAAAAAAGCAAAACGCGCCGCCAAAGAACATAAAAAAGAAATGAAACAAGAGGCCAAAGCGGCCAAAAAGGCATCTAAAAACCAAGCAGTGGCAGAAGTAGTAGATTGGGAAGCGGTGGTGGAAAATTAAAATAAAAACCCCCGCTCTCTAAGCGGGGGTTTTTATTTTAAACTAATCTAGATAGTACCAATTTCCACCTATTCCACAAACACCACTCATACCATCTGTCGGAGACGCAGTTTTAGCCCCTATATCTTGACAGCCACTTCCTCCACAAACACGCCGACCATTTTTTATGCCCAATTCGAAGATTTTATTACCGTCATAATAATAACCCGTCAGATCTATCTTATACGGATCTTGCGTACAATTAACTTCTCCTCCATAACGAAAATACTTGGAACTCTCTACTTCTATGGAAAAACCTGCCGGAACATTTCCGCCACTAGCCGTTGACCACCAACTAATATTTGATGTGGGATTTTCCATACAATACACAACAGCGGCTTTGTTTAATGCACTTAAATTGGCCCATGCTTCGGCAGTGCGGCTCTTAAGTACCGTCTTTTGATATTGCGGCAATGCCACCGCAGACAAGATACCAATGATTAGGACCACAACTAACAACTCAATCAAAGTAAAACCTTTCTTCATTTTTATCTCCTTTTTTATTAATTTCCTATCTAAAAAATTTTAGCAAAAAACAAACTGTCAAATCTTTTCTTTTTCCCCCGAAGAAAAAACAACCAAAAAATTTCCTTTTTTTTGCCGTTTTCCCACCCAAAGACAGGTATTCAAAAAAGCCGCACCGAAAAGAAACACCGCGTAAAACTTTACGTTCTACGCGGTGTAGGAAATCCGAACAACTGCAAAATTTTACCAAACTTACAAAATAATCATACGGATAGCCATAATCACCAACACTAATCCGGCCACAAATTCTACTTTTTTGCCTACAATCGTTTTAGAGGATTTGGTGCCCATATGAAAACCTAAAACCGTCATCAAGAAAGAAATGACCAGCAAAAATAAAACTTGAGGGAACCAACTTTTCCCAAATAATTCCAACGCATAACCAATCAAGAAAAATTGAGAGGCACTTAAAGCAGCCACCTTCACCAATTTTTTGGTATCATCGGCTTCTTCTTCTTTGAAACTGGGGGACTTTTCTAACATTTCCAACATATGCTTGATGCCCAACAATAACAAGAAGGCAAAAGCAATCCAGTTGGCTACATTTACAAAATAACCGCGGAAAAACAAAATGCTAAAGATATAGCCTATCGTAAAAAAGATGGCATTAAATCCGGAAAAGAAAACCGCTGATTTGATGGAAAAAACACTTTTGGTTTTCAACTCCATTTTCGTAGCCGTCATATTAGCTGTCACCATATTATCCGTACACAGACAAATAAAAATAATGATTAACGCTATCAATCCCATATATTCTCCTTTCCTGCTAGTCTTGTTTTTATATTAGCAAATTCCCAGCCCGCTGAGTAGTACCCATACACCCACCGCGCTTAATGACACTCCGCCAGACACTTCCATCCAAGTACCAAAACGTTTGCCTAAATAATTTCCTAAATAAAATCCTATATAACTGGTGACAAGCACAGACCCCATCATAAACACCAATGTCAAAAGATATGGAGCCTGCGTCAAAGAGAGTGCCATTCCTACCAACAACGCATCTAAACTGGTGGCTAAAGCAAGCACAAAAATCATTTTCAAAGAAATCAGTTGGCACAAAGAAGTTTCTTCTTTTTTTTCAAAAGCCTCCTTTACCATTTTTAACCCAATCAAAAGCAAAACAATAAAAGCAAACCAATGATCCACCGAGTCTATCACCCGGCCCAATTCTTTTCCGCCGAACCACCCCACACTGAGCATCAGTGCGTGTGCCAACACAAAACAAAGGCTAACTCCTAAAATGTGTTTAAAACGCAAATTTCTGCCACAAGCACACCCTGAGGCAATGGCAACAGCAAAGTTATCCATAGACAAACTAAGCGCTACTATAAAACTAGACAGTACGTTCATATGTAAATTATGATACCATTTTTAATAAGGAAATTTTTTATGGAAACACTAAAAGAACTTTACAAAATAGGCTGCGGACCTTCCAGCAGCCACACCATGGGCCCCCGAAAGGCGGCCGATGCTTTCAACAGCCGTTATCCGGCGGCTTGCTCTTTCCGTGTCACATTATATGGCTCTTTGGCAGCCACCGGCAAAGGGCATTTAACTGATTTTACAATTCGGGAGGCATTCTATCCTAAACCGATTGATATTATTTTTGAGCCCAACACTTCTTTACCTAAACATCCTAACGCACTTAAATTAGAGGCTTTGGATCAAGCCGGTCATGTGATAGGCACACACACCGTATATAGTGTAGGTGGCGGGGCTATCCGCGATGAAGAAAACTTTGGCAAACACTTAAACAATGTCTATCCGCACAAATCCATGACGGAAATCATTCAATACACTTCCGATAAGAGAATGCTTCTTTGGGAATATGTGGAAGAATGTGAGGGGCCTGAAATCTGGGATTATTTGACCGAAGTTTGGAACACCATGAAAGAAACCATGAAAAGAGGCCTGTCTAAACGCGGTGTTTTGCCGGGTTCTTTGAATTTAGAACGTAAAGCCCAACGTTATTTATATAAAGCGGAAAATTCCCCCCGTTATCTGCGCCGCATGAATAATTTGTTTTCTTACGCTTTAGCATGTGCAGAAGAAAATGCCTCCGGCGGCATCGTGGTGACGGCGCCCACCTGCGGTTCTTGCGGCGTTTTGCCGGCTGTCTGCAGACTGATACAAGAAATTTGTGAATTTGAAGACAGCACCATTATCCGCGCTTTGGCCACCGCTAGTTTATTTGGCAATATGGCCAAAACCAATGCTTCTATCTCCGGAGCCGAAGTAGGCTGTCAAGGCGAAATTGGCGTTGCGTGTGCGATGGCGGCAGCGGCTACCTGTCAGTTGGAAGGTGGCGATAATAAACGCATTGAATATGCTGCTGAAATGGGATTGGAACATCATTTGGGCCTTACCTGTGATCCGGTGGACGGATTGGTGCAAATCCCTTGTATTGAAAGAAATGCTTTGGCGGCTTCTCGTGCGTTAGATTGCGCCACTTACGCCTTAATGTCAGACGGATACAACCGCGTGTCTTACGACGATGTGCTGGCCACTATGATGCAAACCGGCAAAGACATGCACGCGGCCTATCGCGAAACGGCTCAAGGCGGATTAGCTCATTTTTTCAGACATAAATTTTTGAAAAAAGGAGAATAAAATGTATACTTTACAAGCGATTGAAAAAAGAAGATCTATCCGAAAATTTCAAGATAAAACAATTTCTGCCGAACAAATAAAAACTTTACTCAAAGCTGCCATGCTGGCCCCTACGGCACGCAATTGTCAAGAGTGGGAGTTTGTAGTAATTAAGGACCGTATTGTTTTAAATGCGCTTAAAGAAGTTCATCCGCATGCTCAAATGCTCTCCACCGCTGATTGCGCCATCGTTGTCTGTGCAGACACTTCCCGCGAGTGGGCTGCCGGATATTGGATGGGCGATTGCGGGGCTGCCACGCAAAATATTTTACTCGCTGCTACAGATATGGGCATCGGTTCTGTTTGGCTGGGAGTATACCCGAATGAAGACCGCATGCAAGCCATTGCTGATGTTCTTCAACTCCCTACGAACGTCAAACCTTTCAATGTAATTGCGCTGGGATATCCAGATGAAGAAAAAGAGCCTGTGGACCGCTTTGACGAAAAGAAAATTCACTACGAAAAATGGTAAATAAAAACCCGCTTTAAGCGGGTTTTTATTTTTGAGTTTCTTCTTGCAAACGTTTTTCAAATTCAGTCACAGGCAACGGACGAGAGAACAAATATCCCTGTGCCATATCGCAACCAATACGGCTTAAAAACTCGGCCTGTTCTTTGGTTTCCACCCCTTCAGCCACAATGCTGCTGCCCAAATCTTTAATCATTTTTACAGCACCTGAAATAATTTGGCGCATACGGGGGTTTCCTTCGCCGCGTGCTAAAAATTCTTTATCTAATTTAATACAATCAAAATATAAATTTTTAAGCACATTTAACGAAGAATAACCCGAGCCAAAATCGTCCATCGCCACGAAAAATCCTTTTTCATGCAACCCGTCTATCACTTGCTTCATGCGTTCTACATTGCCAAACACTACACTCTCCGTCAACTCAATTTCCAACAGAGAATGAGCCACCCCATATTTGTCGGCCATATTGGACAATGTGTCAATAAAGGAAGGGTCTTCCAAATGCAATCTGGAAAAGTTAACCCCGATAGGCACCACCGGTTTTTCTTCTTCCTTCCAGCGTTTTAACAGGCGCAAACTCTCCTCTAAAATAAACAAATCCAACTTCAACACAAAGCCGTTTCTTTCAAAAACGGGAATAAAACTATCCGGCGGAATCAAACCTTTTTCAGGGTGCTCCCAACGCACCAATGCCTCTGCACTGCGCGTAATGCCCGTTTTAAAATCACATTTGGGTTGTAAGTAAATATGAAATTCTCCATTGAGCATGGCTTGTTCCATACTGCTTTCAATACGTTTTTCGTTTACAATTTCTCGGCGGTAGGCCTCGTCATAAAAAGCACAGGTCCTGCCGGCATGTTGCTTAGCTGAAGCCCATGCCAAATTGGCTCTATCCAACATAATGTAAAAAGGCACATCTTCGTCCAATACGTACACACCGCAAGTTAAAGACAAGGGCAAACATTCTCCGCCCGCTCTGCAAAATCTGCCGGCGCGGTCCAACAAAGCATCCAGCCGACGGCCCAATTCATCACGGTCAGGGCACGCAACCAATAATATAAACACATCTGCCCCGCTACGACAGAAAAGTTCCCCTTTTTCCAAACCGGACTGTAAGGCTTCTGCCACTTGCTTTAGGATTTGATCCCCCTGTTCAAAACCATAAATATCATTGACGGCTTTGAAGCGGTTTACATTGACCAAAGCAAAAGCCACAGGTATATTTTGGTCATGGAAATCTTGCGCCGCTTTGGTAAATTTTAAGCGAAAAGCATTTAGATTATCACTTTGCGTCAGCGGATCTACAAAACCCAACTTATACAAAGCCTTACTGCTTTGATATTGCATGCGCAAGATAAAAATCAGCAGTACCACCAACACCGCAATAATAGACAAACACAACAACAAAGACATCAGCATCAACTCTTGCGCCTTTTCTGCCATTGACTGCGTGGGCAAAACGGAAAGACCATACCAACCGTTATACGCCAGTGGCCTGTAAGAAGCAAAGCGATGCAAACCATTTACGGAATATCCGGTTAACCCTTCTTGACCGGCATTAAAATCATTTTTCATCTTATCAGCAGATAACCCTTTGTCAAAAACTGCCTGCTGGCCAAAACGAAAAATATTTTGAAAAGCTGCTTCAGGATAAGAAATTACCACATCTCCTGCTTTGGTGAGAATAAAAGAAAGCCCCTCCCCATGCATAGACGTGTCCGCCAAAGCCTGCTCATAAAAATGGGTAGGCTGTGTGGCAAACACCAAGCCCAACTTTTCCCCATTGACACGCAGCGGAATAGCCAGCACTAAAATATTTTTCTTAGAAAATGGATCTTTGCGCTGGATAGACACATAGTGACTATGCTCATAAGCGCTAGCCACTTCATCTTTAGATAAAAAATTTTGCTGAATTTGCCCGTTGGAAAAGATTGCTTCTCCGTTGGGAAATTGCACCCCTGTCATTTCAAAAGAGTTTCTTCTGTTTTGACGGTTTAAATAGGTGACAAGTTCCGCTTTGTTCTGCAAAGCACCCGGCTGTTCCAAAGAAACGGAAAGAGCCGTCAATACTTGCAGTTCCGCCCCCAACAAACGCTCAAAATTTTCCGCAAGTTCGCGGCTGACCACCACTATTGATTGTCTGGCATCTAAAGCCAAACGATTGGTGACTTGTTGCCAGTACACCACAGAACCCACCGCCACCGCAAGGGCAGCCGTTAGGATAATGCCGAAAGAACGTTTAAATCCTGTGATTCTGTATTTCACGTGTGTACCTGAACTAAATGAAATATTTTATTGTTTCTTTTCTTCTTTAGTTTGTGTCTGTTGAGCAGCATTGCTTTGCTCTGCTTGGGCCTGCTCCTGTCTGAAAGCAGCCAATACTTGCTGAGTATACGCAAAAAAAGGATATAACGGATTTTCCGGATTTCGGGCCTCTTTTTCTAACAAATCTTTTGCATATATTTGTCCTTCTGCAGATACGGCAAACAAAGTAATATGCTCCGGATCGGATTGCGCCTGCAACACATCTACTTTTTCTAACCTCAAGGCATTTGCCGCAGCAGCCTGCATTAAATGCAATGTTTTTTCCCGTACGGGTCCACTGGCTGCCCCGCCGGTAAATCCGCCCAAACCGCTGGCGCTGTTATTTTCAAAATATACGCTGGCATTTCCTAAAGAAGATGCCGCTATAATTAAATTTTTAATACCGCCTTTTGTATCTTTGGCCGCCATTTCTACACCGGCGATACAAATCTTTTTTTCCCCTAATTGCGGAACTTCATTTTTGTGTTGGAGATTTTTGACATCCAGCCAAAACCCCCTCATAGTTTCATATGCTTTATTCATATTTTCCTCTTTAATAATCTCTATTGTATATAGTTTAGCATGAAACGCGCGCGTACGAAAAGAATTATTCTTTTTTCACATCATTTCCGTTCTTATTTTCTTTCTATGATTATTATAGTTGCCTTGTTTTTCTTTATCTCGCGGAAATTTGTACTATATTTTGTAAGTGACGAAATTGTTTTAATTTGATAAAGTAGAGAAACAAGTTTGCTAAAAGGAGGCCTTTTATGGCTAAAAAAGGACGGGCAATTATTTTGATGATGGATTCTTTTGGTATCGGGGGAGCCAAAGATGCTGCTCGGTTTAATGACGAAGGGGCAGACACATTAGGGCATATCGCCTCTGCACGCGGCCATCTTAATATTCCTAATCTTTCATACTTGGGCTTATTACGCGCAGCGCAAGCCTCTACGGGGCGCCGTATACAAACGGGAGAACAAGATATCCCGTCCATCTTAATGCCCGCCAAATATGGATTTATGAAAGAGGTCAGCAAAGGCAAAGATACTTCTTCGGGCCATTGGGAAATGGCCGGCGTACCCGTCACCTTTGACTGGGGATATTTTAAACCGCAGTATCCGTCTTTCCCACCAGAATTGATAGAAAAAATTTGCCAAGAAGCAGGTTTAGACGGCATCTTAGCCAACAAAGCTGCATCCGGCACCGAAGTGATTGAAGAATTTGGCCAAGAGCATATCCAAACAGGCAAACCTATTTGTTATACCTCAGCCGACAGTGTGTTTCAAATTGCCGCGCACGAAAAACATTTCGGCTTAGAAAGGCTTTACCAAGTGTGCGAAATTGCTTTTAAACATTTAAAACCTTACAATATTGCTCGCGTCATCGCGCGGCCTTTTGAAGGAGAGAAAAAAGGCGAATTTAAGCGCACCAAAAACCGCCATGATTATTCTGTCACTCCTCCTGCCAAAACTTTATTGGACGTAATGAAAGAAAACGGCGGGAATGTAATTTCCGTTGGGAAAATTGCCGATATTTTTGCCCAGCAGGGCATTACCAAAGCCGTCAAAGCCTCCGGCTTAGAGCAATTGTGGGACGTGACCTTAGAGGAAGTAAAAAACGCACCCGATAACAGTATTGTTTTTACCAACTTTGTGGATTTCGACATGACTTGGGGCCACCGACGTGATGTGGAAGGATATGCACAAGGATTGGAATATTTTGATAAACGCCTGGCAGATTTGGCACCGCTACTCAAAGAAAATGATTTGGTATTTATTACCGCAGATCATGGGTGTGACCCTACCTACAAAGGCACCGACCACACACGTGAAAATGTGCCTGTGCTGATGTTCGGCCCGCGTGTCATGCCGTGCTTTATCGGCGAGCGGGAAACATATGCAGACTTAGGCCAAACCATTGCCGAGCATTTGGGTCTGCCACCGCTACAAACGGGAAGAAGTTTTTTAAATGAGTAAAAAAACCCCGCTCTTTCGAGCGGGGTTTTTCATATAAAATTTAATTTACAAAGTAGCATCCGTTGGCACCCGGATTTATTCCGCAAACACAATCTGTATTTGTACTGGTATATTCTACAAAACCAATGTCTTTACAATTATTTCCCTGACATTGGCGTTGCCCTTCTGCATTGATACCTAATGTAAAGGATTTTCCGCCTTTTGAATAAGTAGCATATGCCTGACGATTATTTGGTTGAGAACAGTAAACTGACCATATATCGTAGGTAAAATTATTAGAGTTTGGCACCTCAACCGAAAGCAACTCTTTATCAAGACCAGTATCATGAGTAGCATCCGGATTTTCCAAACAATAGACCTCTATCGCTTTATTCATGGCACTTAAGTTGGCCCATGCTTCGGCAGTGCGGCTTTTAAGCACCGTCTTTTGATATTGCGGCAATGCCACCGCAGATAAGATACCGATAATTAGCACTACAACTAACAACTCAATCAGCGTAAAACCGCTGTTATTTTTAAATGATTTTTTCATATTTTATTTTTCCTTTTTTAAAAACAAAATTTCCCTGCAAAAAAATGGTAGCAAAAAAATAATGTGTCAAGCAAATTTTCTCCGTCGCAAAAATCTTATTTGATAAAATATAAAAAAGGAGGGGTTATGTTAGAAAAAACTTTTGAAGTCAGGTACGACGAATTAGACATAAACGGAAATATTAATCCCGTCAGTTTTTTGCGCTACTTTCAAGAAGCGGCTGCTTTAGACGCACAGAGTTTTGATTTCGGTTGGGAAAATATCCAACAAAATCGTTTAGGTTGGGTGTTGACACATATGCAAATCGAATTTTTACAAACCTCTGTTAAACGCCAACCCGTCAAAATACGTACGTGGCATGCTTTTTCTGAGAAAATTTTAAGCCGCAGAGAATTTGAATTTTTAACCCAAGACGGCATCCCCCTCGCACGCGGTGCCAGCTGGTGGCTTTTGATGGACATAGACAAACGCCGCATTACCAAAACTCCTGCCGAACTTCTGGCCTTAAATCCGGCAGAGCCAAAATTTTTGGTGCAGGAAGAAAACTTCAAACGCACGGCTCCGGAAGGATCCCTGCTTTTGCCTGAGGTTCAAATTACCACCCGTCAAGAAGATTTGGATTTAAACGGACACGTCAACAACACCCACTATGCCGCTTGGGCCTTAGAAAATCCCCCACAAGGGAAAAAACTTCAAAAACTGATTATTAACTTTAAAAATGAGTGCCTGGCCGGAGAAACCATTCTTGTAAAAACCATGCAAGAAAACGAAAATTGTCTCCACCATCAACTGCTCAAGCAAGCCGACCAAAAAGAAGCTGCTAAAGCCATCACTTATTGGCAATAATTTAACCCCGCCATACGGCGGGGTTTTTTGAAACATCTCTTATCTATTTGCTACACTAGCCGTATGAGTATTTTTGTCATTTTATTAATGTTATGTTTTAATGCCTTGCTGGCCGCCTATGAAATGGCGTTAGCCTCCGCTTCCCGCACCAAACTTTCCATTCTCTCTCAAGAGAAAAAACGCGGTGCCGAAAGTGCACTGTATATGAAAGATCACATGGAGGGCAGTTTGGCCACCATACAAATCGGCATTACGCTGGTAGGGGCCATTGCCGCAGCCGTAGGTGGTGCCGGTGCTGATGAATGGTTTGCCCCATATCTGCAGAAAACATTTCATTTGCCTGTTAAAATCTCCCATGCTTTAGCCGTTATTTTGGTAGTACTTCCTCTTAGTTTTTTCACCATTGTATTTGGAGAACTGACCCCCAAAACTTTTGCCCTTAAAAACAAAGAGTGGGTGGTGCTTACGTTTTCTCCTTACATGCGCCATCTGTACCTTATGCTTTACCCTATCGTGCGCGTAATGGAAGCGATTGTAGGTTTGTTAACCAAAAAAACCGTTCGCAAAAATACAGACCCCAAAGCCGCTCAAAAAGCCGCTATGGCCGATTTGCGCGCAGCGGTATCTATTGCTTCTTCTTCCCGTTTGTTTGGCAAGGCGGAAGAAAAAATAGTGCTTTCTACTGCCATGTTTTGCACGCGCAGCATTAAAGAAATTCAAGTGCCTTTGGAGCAAGTCTACATGCTCTATGCAGCAGACAGCATTGCTGATACTTTTGTTAAAGCGCATTTAGATATGCATACGCGCTTCCCCGTTTGTGAACAAAAAGACAATCCTCAAAGCATTATCGGATACCTTAATTTTAAAGATATTTTTAATGCCACCAAAACCGCCGCTCAAGGCACCGTACCCACCACCCGCTCTATTTTGCGCCCGATATTGCGCCTGGACGAAGATACTATTATATCTTCTGCATTAGAACAACTGATGAAAGCCAAACAACACATCTGTTTGGTGACCGATGATGACCGTATTACCGGTATTTTAACTCTAGAAGATATTTTTGAAGAAATGGTGGGAGAAATTGAAGACGAGTATGACTTTTTCTTAGCCTATATCCGCCCGTTTGGAGATGGATTAGTAGCTAGTGCCACCGCCAAAATGAGCGACGTGTTTAAGCAACTCACTTTGCCTATTCCGCCGGACACTCCGCCCGCTGAAACGGTAGAGCAATGGGCCCAGCGACATGCAGGCCATAGCCTTACCACCAGCGAAGTAGTCTGCGCAGACCAAATACAAATGGCCGCACGAAAGTTTAGACGGCATAAATTGATGGAAGTTTTAGTGACAATCAAATAACAAAACCCCCTGCACAAACAGGGGGTTATTAAAAATTAGGCAGTTTATAAGATAGCTCTTTTTTGCAGTTCTTCTCTTAACTGCTCGGCATGGTGAAATTGAATCCCGTCCATACCTACCGTATGCGCCGCTGCTACATTGGCAGCATTATCATCAATAAAAATACATTTTTCGGCTCTTAAGGAAAACTTGTCTAAAAAGCGCTGATAAATGCGAGGGTCAGGTTTATTCACCCCCTCCTCTCCGGACACTAACACTCCGTCAAACTGCGTAAAAACTTCAAACATTTCTTTGGCTTTAGGAAAAGTTTCTTTAGACCAGTTGGTCAGTGCGTACACTTTAAATCCTTTGGCCTTCAATTCCCAAAAGATCTCTTTTGTACCGGCAATATCGGGGCCGAACATTTCATTCCAACGGGCAAAGTAGGCATCAATTTGTTGCGCATAAGCAGGATAGTCTTTTTTCAACAGTTCCGTCCCTTCGGCAAAACTGCGCCCTGCATCTTGACGAGCATTCCACGCGCTGGTACAAACATGAGTCAAAAACCATTCCATTTCTTCTGTAGAAGGAAAAACCTTTCGATACAAATGGCGTGGATTCCAATCCACAAACACTCCGCCCAAATCAAAGACGATTGTCTTCACTTGTTCCCCCTGAGTCGTTTCTTTTATTGTATCTTTAATCAAGAAAAAAGAAAAGATTTTTTTGCATTAAAAACAGCGCAAAACCATTTTGTCTTGCGCTGTCTTTTAACACACAAAAAACACTTTATAAGATCAACGTATCTTCCATATCCGGTCCGGTAGAGACTAAAGCCAATTCCGGATGAGGATAAACTTCAGCCGAGAGGGCTTTCATGCTTTCCAAAAAGGCTTTTGCCTCATCGGTAAAATCTTCATAACTCTTGATATGTTCATTCCCTTCAAACATATCAATATGCGTAATAGCGATTTTGGTAGCATTGTTTATCATAATGGCGCGAGAAGCAGAACGCTTTTCAAAAGCACCCACACGGCGCAAACGTTTGCTCACAGAGCCCACTTCATGACCTTTGGTATGATACACTTCCAAGTCTTCTTCGTTGGTCATTTCTTTTTCAAGCGGTCCCGGTCCTACGCGAGTAATATAGGGTTTAAACACTACATATACATCACGCACACTTTTTGGCCCCAAACCGGCTTCACCCAAAAAAGTGGAGGCTGTAGTATCGCGCGAAGTGACGAACGGATATTCCCCGTGCAACAAAGAAAGTTTCATCCCTTGTGTACCTTCCAGCAAAATCTTTTGCCCTTTATCCAAAGCCCCATTTAACAGTTCGGGCACATCTTGAATAAAATCTTTCAAAAGAGGGTCATCTTTGGCAAATTTGACATCACGCCGTTCAATGCGATGCTTCACTGCTTGACCAAGCCCCGTTCCCACACTGCCGATATGCTCCATAAAGTGACTGGCGGCTTTTTCAGCGGCGGTTTCTTCGTCCGTAATCAAGACGGCATACGGATCAATAATTAAGCGATCACGCGTACCCGTCAGTTCCACCTCTTTTAAAAGCCATTCCGTTTTGGTATAGGCACCGGCCCCCAAAACGAGTTTGGTTTGCGGATTTAAAAATCCGGACGGAATATTTTTTAACGTGTAGGACTTACCGTCCGCCACCACTGTATGACCGGCATTGGGTCCGCCTACACGCACACAATAGTCATAATCGCCTTTATAAGACAAATAGGCAGAAATCTTACCTTTTCCTTCGTCACCGGCTTGTCCGCCGCATACGATATCAATCATTTTTCTCCTCCCGCTTGCTTGCTGGCTAAACCGATATAGTTTAGCACGTCAAGCGCAAGCATTTTTTGTTTTACTGTATCTTCTATGTCTAAATCTTTTACAAATTGGCGCAATCCTTCCATCGTAATATGCTGATTACGTGTGATTGACTTTAACTTTTCATAAGCACCGCTCACACAAGCAGAACGCAAAATAGTCTGATAGGCTTCCGCCAATATTTCAGGATGCGCCAACAAATGCATCTTAGCGACATTCTTATCAAAATCCGTTTTTTTCAGCCCTTTAAGCAATGAACGATAGGCCAACAAACAATATCCGAAAGCCACCGCCATATTGCGCAAAACCGTAGAGTCAGACAAATCCCGTTGCAAACGAGAAACAGGCAATTTTTGGCTAAAGAACGTAAGCAAAGCATTAGCCAACCCCAAATTCCCTTCGGCATTTTCAAAATCAATCGGATTTACTTTCTGCGGCATGGTGGAAGACCCCACCTCTCCGGCAATGACTTTTTGTTTTACCAAACCGTCTGAAATATAACGCCACATATCTTGACTCAAATCCAACAAAATCGTGTTGATGCGACGTAAATTATCAAATAGTTCGGCATACGAATCGCGATTGTCTATCTGCGTAGAAACAGGACTTAAAAAAAGTTTAATTTTGCGCCCTTTGTTTAAATATGTCACCAAAGATTGAGTGGCTTTGGGCCAATTAACCTTTGGATAAGCGGCCAAATGGGCATTATAACTGCCGATGGCACCACCGGCTTTGCAAGATATTTGCTGTTTTTTAAGTTGTGCTATTTGACGCGCTAAGCGGATTTCAAATACTTTTAATTCTTTCCCGTATGTGGTCGGTACGGCAGGTTGTCCATGTGTACGGGCCAACATAACACTGCCTGCATATTTTTTGCTGCGCTGAGCCAACTCTTTGCGCAATGTTTCAAGCGCAGGCAAAAGCACTTTTTCCACTGTGTCAGACAAAATCTGCCCATAAGCCAAACTGTTAATATCTTCACTTGTTAAGGCAAAATGAATCCAATGCGTATGTGCTTTAAAACCGTTAGCGGTCAGTTTATCTGCCATAAAATATTCTACCGCTTTAACATCATGATTGGTGGCCGGGCGACCGTTATGCCCCTGACGCTCTATTTTTTCTAAAATTTCCAAATCATCTGAAGATAAAGAATATATCTTTTCCAAAAAGGATCTTTCTTTGGCACAAAACGGCTTAAATTCAGGCAGTTTTAAACTTTCTAGCACCAAAAGCCATGCGCTTTCAGCACGTACGCGAGCAGCCGCAAAAGCAGTTTCTGCGCAAGCGGAACGTAAATCTGCCAAATTGTTTTTATATCGTCCGTCTAAAGGGTTTAAAATATCTTCTTTCATACGCTCTTATTCTAGCAAATTACGCACTCTATTATACGAATAAAAACACATTAAAAAAGCCATGTTCTTCACATGGCTTTTATAGTCAGAAACAAAAACTAATTCATATAATAACAATCACCGGAACAGAAACAATTTCCTCTACCGGAACCGGCCGTAGAAAACCCTATATCAGCACATCCTTCTCCTTTGCAAGATCTGGCCCCAGAAGAACCAAAACCCAAAGAAAAACTAGGAGATTTTTTATAAGAAGCGACTATCACACTATCAACGTTAGAGCATTCTGACATATAATATTGAAAATATTCAGAATCTTCTACCTCGATAGACAAAGCATTTCTGTCTATATATGTTTCATTGGTTTCCAGACAATACACTTTAGCAGCCGTTCTCAAAGACTGCAAATTGGTCCATGCTTCAGCGGTGCGGCTTTTAAGCACCGTCTTTTGATATTGCGGCAATGCCACCGCAGACAAGATACCGATAATCAGCACCACAACTAACAACTCAATCAGCGTAAAACCTTTTTTCATTTTTAACTCCATTATTTTATTTATTATATTATACAAATTAAAAAAAATCTGCCAACTATTGCTGCCATGATTTGAGATTATAAAATTTACTACAAAAAAACACCCCGCTGATAGGCGGGGTGTTTAAAAAACAATCTATTATTTTTCTGTCGGTTCGCTTTGCGTTTCGGGTAGTGTTTGATTTTCTTCTATGGTTGTTTGTTGTTCAGCACGTACCAAAGATTCAAACGGACCAAAACCACAACGTTCGTCCCAACCGCCGCCCAATGCCTTTGCTACACTAATCAGAGCCAACAGTTCACTTTGGCGTGCTGAAGCCAAAGCCATTTCCGCCTGCAACAAATTACGCTCCACGTCCAACAGTTCCATCGTGCCGATAAGGCCGGCATCTTCTTGCTTTTTGGTCAACTCATACCCACGACGTAAAGCCTCTGTTTGTTTTTTGCGGATTTCAAACATTTCACGGTTAATACGATTGGAATTTAAGGCATCCAGCGTTTCTTTAAAAGCCGTTTGTACCGTTTTTTCATATGAGGCTAACATTTCCTCATAGCGGGCTTTAGCTGCTTTACTTTGAGAAACCAAAGCACCACCGGCAAAAATAGGCTGTCCCACCTGTCCGGCAAAGGCCCACATACCGGACGGATTGCGGAAAAGCTGATTTAATTGATTGCTGGCAAAACCGGCTGCCGCCGTTAAAGAAATATCCGGAAAATACGCCGCACGAGCCGCCCCGATACGGGCATTTGCCGCAATCAGCTGGCCTTCGGCACTACGCACATCGGGCCGTTTGGCTAAAAGATTTGACGGCAAGTTGGTAGGTACATTTGGAAGTACCACAATATCTCTTAAATGACCATCACGAGAAATCGTTTCCTCCACAATGGCACGCGGAGAACGCCCCACCAACACCGCTAAAGCGGTTTCGGTTTGGGCAATATTCAATTCCAACTCTTTGGCTGTCGCTTGCACTGAGTACATATCCGCTTCCACACGGCGCAAATCCACCTCTGTAATATAACCGGCATTATAGCGGCTGGTATAAATGCGCACACTTTCTTGGCGCGTTTCTAAAGTACGATTCGCAATTTCTAATTGAGCGTCTAACATACGAAGCGTAAAGTAAGCAGAAGCCACTTGTGCCGTTAAAGACAAAAGCACCGTATCTTTAGCCGCCATAGTGGACAAAAGCTCAGCACGAGCCGCTTCGCTCAAGCGGCGATATTTGCCCCACAAATCCAACTCAAAAGAAGCCACGATTGTACCAGTGCTTAATGTTTGTCCGGAGGAATAATCATTTCCGGCTCTGCCACTACCGCCCTGTAATCCGATTGTAGGCAACTGGTCGGCTACGGCTACACCAACGGATGCACGCGCCGCATCTACGCGAGCCATAGCTTGCTGTAAATCTTTATTATAGATCAAGGCTTCCGTCTCTAAAGCATTTAACGTATCATCTTCAAACATCGTCCACCATTGATGTTTTTCAAACACGCTAAAATCATCGGCAGTATTTTCTTGCGGCAATTCCAAATCCGGTCGCTTATAATTAGGCCCCATCATACAACCAGATAGTAATGCCGCAGCAAATACGACATACAGAAATTTATTAAATTTCATGGCTTACCTCCTCTTTTTCCCCTTGAGGATTCTGATTTTTCTTTTCTTTCAGCCCGCCGGAAATCAGATAAAAGAACATCGGCACAAACATCGGAGCAATAATAGTGGCGGCCAACATACCAAACACCACTGCCGTACCGATAGAGTGACGGCTGGCGGCACCGGCACCGGAACTGATAGCCAATGGCACACAACCCAAAATAAAGGCCAAAGAGGTCATAACAATCGGACGAAAACGCAGTTTAATAGCCTGCAAAGCCGCGTCAAATGCACTGCCCCCTTGTTCTTTAATCATTACGGCAAACTCTACAATTAAAATGGCGTTTTTGGCCGCCAAACCAACCAAAGCCACTAAGGCAATTTGGAAATAAATATCATTATCCAAACCGCGACAATACGTGCCTAACAAGGCCCCGAATATACCAAATGGAACTGCCAACAACACCGCAAAAGGAAGGCCCCATTTTTCGTATTGGGCCGCTAAGATTAAAAATACCACTAACATACCCAAAAGCAATGCCGTTGTAGAAGAACTGCCGCTAATGGTTTCTTGATAAGTAGTACCGGTCCACGCTAAAGTATATTCTTCACCCAACACTTCTTTAGCCACTTCTTGCAAAGCGGCAATGGCTTGACCCGTACTATATCCGCCAGCCGGAGAAGCCATTACTTTAGCGGCAGGGAACGCATTAAAACGTTCCACCGTTTCGGGCCCCAAAATAGGTGTTAATGTCACAAAAGAAGCTAAGGGAATCATGTTTCCGTCATTGGAACGGACAAAAATTTCCCCTAATTGCTCCGGTCTTGCGCGGTAGTCTCCTTCCGCCTGCATCATCACTTTAAAACTTCGGCTGAATTTGGTAAAGTCGTTCACGTAAGCCGTACCAAAAGTGCCGGCTATCGTACCATAAAGTTCCGCCAAAGAAACATTCATCGATATGGCTTTGATTTCGTCCACTTTCAAGTCATATTGCGGGGTGGCCGCCGAGAATGTAGTGCTAACACTGGAAAACTCTTTACGTTTCTGAGCAGCGGCCACAAATTCGTTTACCTTAGAGGATAATGTTTGGCTATCGGCACCGGCACGATTTTGTATGTATCCTTCCAATCCACCCGTTGTACTCATACCCATAATCGGAGGAGGATTAAATGGCATCACAATCGCACCCGGAATAGCGGCAGCGGCGGCTTTGGCAATAGCTGCTAACGTGCCAAAGGAAGACAAAGCCTCCGTTTTGCGTTCTTTCCAAGGTTTCAAAGAAATAAAAGAAGCCACAGAACTCGTCTTTTGCGTACTGCTGAGCATATCAAAGCCGGCAAAGGTCATTTCGTCAGATACGGCCGGTTGCTCTTTGATAATTTTTTGCACTTGTTGGGCAATATTTTCCGCTTGCGGCAGAGAAGAAGCAGGGTCTAGCATGGTAGCCATCATAAGCATACCTTGATCTTCATCCGGCAACAAACTGCCCGGTACAATTTTAAACAATCCAAACGTAGCACCCCAGAAAAGAAGCACACAAAGCAGTGCCACCGGGATACGGCGCAAGAAAAAGCCTGCCCAACCGGTATATTTTTCCGTCACTTTGTCAAACCATTGATCGAAACGGAAGAAAAACCCACTGGTTTTGTGTTTCATGTCTTTTAAGAGCAAAGCACACAAAGCAGGTGTCAACGTTAAAGCCACCAAGCCGGAAATGACTACGGAAACAGCAATCGTAATAGCAAACTGCTGATACATAACACCGGTAAATCCGCCCATAAAAGCCACCGGCACAAATACAGAACATAACACCAGCACAATGGCTACAACCGGTCCGGTCACTTCGTCCATTGCTTTAATGGTAGCTTCTTTAACGGGCAGATGTTCATCATGCATGATACGTTCTACGTTTTCAATTACCACAATAGCATCATCTACCACAATACCGATGGCCAACACCAACCCGAACAGTGTCAAAGTGTTGATAGAAAAACCCAAAAGCAACATTCCGGCAAAAGCACCCACAATGGATACGGGTACTGCTAAACACGGAATCAACGTAGCGCGCCAATCGTGCAAGAATAAATAAACCACCAAAAACACGAGCACCATTGCTTCAATTAAGGTATGAATTACTTCTTCCACAGAGGCATTTACAAACAACGTGGTATCATAAGCAACTTTATACTCAATACCACCGGGGAAATTGGCAGCCAATTCGTCCATGCGTTTTTTAACAGCATCAGCAGTGGCTACAGCATTTGCACCCGGAGAAAGATAAACCCCGATAGGTACTGCCGGTTGTTCGTTGAAAAAACCCGTAAATTCATACGTCTGGCTGCCGAGTTCTACCCGAGCCACATCTTTTAAGCGCAAGGAAGTACCGTCCGGATTGGCACGCAAAATAATTTCTTCAAATTCTTCGGCTGTTTTTAAACGTCCCGGAGCAACCATAGTGTACATGCGGTCCACCATCGTTTTTAACGGAGGTTGACCTATTTTGCCTGCCGCGCGTTGTGCATTTTGCGCTTGCACTGCCGCCATTACATCAGATACAGACAAGCCCAATTGGCTCATCATATCCGGTTTGAGCCAAATACGAATAGCATAGTCATTGGCCGTCATGACTTGAGCATCACCCACCCCTTCAATACGCTTCAAATCATCTACTACGTTAATCAAAGCATAGTTGCCGATATACGTAGTATCGTACACTCCGGAAGGTGAGTACATGGTGATTAACTGTAAAATAGCAGAAGATTTTTTGTCCACCGTCACCCCGTAGCGGCGCACGTCTTCCGGCAAAGTGGAAGTGGCCGATTGTACGCGGTTATTGACGTTAATCATGGCTTGATCAGGGTCTGTACCTACTTTAAAGTACACCAACAAATTCATATCCCCATTGGCAGAAGACGTAGAGTTCATGTACAACATGTCTTCCACCCCGTTGATTTGTTGTTCCAACGGAGCAGCCACCGTATCGGCAATTACTTCGGGGCTGGCACCGGGATATTGAGCCGAAACCTGAATGGAGGGCGGTGTCAAATCCGGATATTGCTCTATAGGAAGCATGGTGATAGAGACAATACCCGCCAGCAAAATCAGCAAAGAAATAACTGTTGAAAAGATAGGGCGGTTAATAAAAAATTTGGAAAACATAAATTCCTCCCGTTTTTATTTTACCGCAACGGTTTGGGAGGCAGAAGATTCTTCCACATCTTGTTCATCACCTTCCACCGCTTTACCCAATGCTTTGTCAAAAGAGTTCACATCAACAGCCGTTGCCGTACTGGGAACCACCGTTTCGACTACGGTCGGCAAAGTAAATTCTTGCACTTTGGGAGCCACTTTCATTTCAGGACGCATTTTGATAAGACCGGCAGAAACAATGGTTTCTCCCCCTTTCAGACCTTCGCTGACAATATATAAATCATCTTGCATTTGAGCCGTAATGGGTTGTGCCTTTAATATATTGTTTTCATCTATCACATACACCAAATTACCGGTAGGAGTGCTAAGCACAGCAGAGGAGGGAATCAGTACGGCATCTTTATACGTAGCACCAATCAAGCGCACACGTACAAATTGACCGGGCATTAACATGCGTTGATTTTTGGGGTTAGGAAATTCTGCCTTGATAGCCAAAGAGGCGGTTTTGACGTTTTCGGTACTGTCAAAGAAAATAATTTTTCCTTTTTCCGGATAAACACGACCGTCAGATGTAATAGCCTCTACATATAAAGGGGTTTCTCCTTTTTCATCTAATGTAATCGTACCGGCCAAATATCCGCTGGCTAGTTTATAAAATTGAGAGCTGGGCATAGAGAAATTGGCCCATAAGGGGTGAATTTGCACCATTGTAGTCAATAAACCATTACCGGCAGGAGAGACCAAACTTCCTACAGATTGGGCCTCTTTACCCGTAATACCGGAAATAGGAGCCAACACTTTGGTATATTCCAAATTAATTTTGGCTTCATTCACACCGGCCTTAGCCACTTTTACAGCCGCTTGAGCCGCTTCATAAGCAGATAAAGAGTCGTCAAAGTCTTTGCGGCTGATGGCATTGTCAGCGCGTAAAACTTTCATGCGTTCGTAATCGCGCTTGGTGCGATTTTCTTCGCTTTGTGCTTGGGCCAATGCCCCTTCGGCTCTTTGCAAAGCCACTTCATATTCTTTCGGATCAATTTGAAAAAGTTGAGTACCTTGTTTTACATAAGCGCCTTCATCAAATAAGCGAGCCTTTAAAATACCTCCCACCTGAGCACGCACTTGGATTTCCAAAGAGCCGGCAATTTGGGCCGGATATTCAATATTCCAAGGCAGATCCGTCTTTAAAACTTGGACGGCCGTCACAGGTGTGGCGGCATCTTGTGCCGGAGCAGCTTGTTTTTTACAAGCCACTAATGCGCACAAAACGGTGCACATCACAAATATAGTAGCGATACGAATTTGTTTTTTCATGCTTCCTTCCTCTTTTTATCCCTCATAATTGGAGAGAAAATTATCTGCTTGTTTTTCAATCACACAGATATATACTTAGAATTGTATAAAATTTACCCCTTTATGAAATATTTATCTATCATTTTTTTGGATTATAAAAAAATTGCTACAATAACTCCATGAGCGAAAAAGAAAATATGTTAGCAGGGCTTTTTTACAATGCCGCCGATGAGGAGCTGACACAAGCCCGTTATACGGCCAGACGCTTGTTGTGGCAATACAATGCTACGGACCCTTCTGATCAAGCAAAACGCCAAGAATTATGCCAAAAACTTTTTGGTAAAGTGGGCAAAAATTTATCTGTAGAACCGCCTTTCTTTTGTGATTACGGAACGCAAATTTATTTTGGAGATGATGTATTTATTAATTTTAACTGTACGATTTTAGATTGCGCTTGCGTAGAAATAGGTGAAAAAAGCATATTAGGACCCGGCGTACAGATTTACACTGCCACACATCCTTTAGAACCCAATGCCAGACGAGAAAGAAAAGAGTTTGCCGCACCAATTAAAATCGGCAAAAATGTTTGGATCGGAGGCGGGGCCATTATTTTGCCGGGCATTACCATCGGAGACGGGGCTGTTATCGGTGCCGGAGCCGTAGTGACCAGAGACATACCGGCCTTTTCTGTAGCGGTGGGGAATCCGGCCAAAGTTAAACGTCAGTTTTATGATTTCTCCAAAAAGAACTAACCTCTTTTAACGGTTGCTCTTTAATTCTGCCCTTCTTATACTATAAAAACACAAAAGGGGGCAGAATATGAAAATTGTATTTTTTGATGTTGACCGTATCACAAGACACTATTTAAGCCAAAATCAGATTTGCAACGGGAATGTGGTTCTCTTGGAAGAAAGCATGGAAAACATTTCTCCCGAGCAATATGAACAAATCAAAGATGCTGAGGTTATTTCTGTTTTTGTGCATACAGCATTACGCATGAATAACCTTTCTTTGGATCGATATCCGCATTTAAAACTTATTGCCACCCGTTCTACGGGATATGACCATATAGATTTGGATTATTGTCAAAAACGAGGAATAGCCGTAGTTCATGTACCTAAATATGGCGAATCTACCGTAGCAGAATTTGCTTTTGGAGCATTACTGGCATTAAACCGGCATATTCTGCAAGCCCGTACGGATATGAAAAACAACTTCGTACGCATGAATGAATATATTGGCTTTGATTTATACGGACACACCATAGGTATCATTGGCACAGGATCTATCGGACGGCATATGGCCAAACTAGCCAAAGGGTTTGGGATGGAAATTTTGGCCTATGACCCATATCCTAACGATGAAATACGCCGTATCTTTGGTTTAAAATATGTTTCTCTGGACAAGTTATACGAAAAAGCGGATATCATCTCTTTACATGCGCCGGCTACCAAAGAAAATTATCATATGTTAAACGACACTGCTTTTCAAAAGATGAA
>JAFXGO010000024.1 GCA_017520185.1 Elusimicrobiaceae bacterium
AATTTCAGAACAAGGACCGCAAGGACCGGTGGGGCCCATTGTCCAAAAGTTATCGGCTTCGCCCAATTCAAAAATGCGCTCTGCCGGCACATATTTAAGCCAAGCTTGATAGGCTTCTGCATCACGCGGAGCAATGCCGCCCTTGTAAATACTGACAGATAATTTTTCGGCAGGAATTTGCAAAACTTGCGTCAAATATTCCCATGCCCAAGCAATGGCTTCATTTTTAAAATAATCACCAAAAGAGAAATTACCCAACATTTCGAAAAAAGTTAAATGTCTTTCGGTAAAACCAACACTATCAATATCAGTAGTGCGCACACATTTTTGGCAGGTAGCGGCATTTTTTAATGATTTATCAATGCCTAAAAAGTTGGCCTTAAATTGCACCATGCCGGCAGAAGTAAAAAGTAAAGTCGGGTCCGAATGAGGAATCAAAGAGCTAGACGGTTTAACGGGTAAGCCTTTGGAATTAAAAAATTGCAAAAAACCATTTCTGATTTGGGTACTTTTCATAAAAAACCGGTCCTATAGGAGATATTGTATATACATATTATATCAAATCACCTATAGAGAGTTTTCGCAGAAATAGCGGAATTTATTATAATGAGGTATGCATAAAGTTATCGGATACTTTTTATTATTTGTGGGATTAGCCACCTTGTTTTTTTCTTTTACGGGCATGTATCAAACGTTCGTTCACAAAAAGCCCGTCGTTCAAGTAGTACAACTTAAGCCCTTGAATCTGAACACGCAATATGGCCCGGTACAGTTGGATTCCGCTGCCATCAATCAAATTTTAAATTTATCTTTGTTTGCGTTTTTTATGATTTTTTTGGCAGGGGTAGGCGCCAAAACCGCCGGCATCGGCAATCAACTACTTAAAACAGAACGCATTTGCGAAACACTCAAAGAAATGAGTTCGTCGGAAATTTCTCAAAAACAAAAAGATATTCAAAATCTATGAAGACTTTAATCATTATCAACCCCCTCAGTGGCGGTCAACATCGCCAACCGGCAGACTTGGAAAGAGCCGCTTTGGTCAATTTTCCACAAGCAGACGGTGTTTTTACCAAATATGCCGGCCATGCCACTGAATTGGCAGCAAAAGCCGTACAAGAGGGATATGAGTTAGTCATTGCGGCCGGAGGCGACGGCACTATCAATGAAACAGCCAAAGCACTCGTAGGCTCCCAAACCGCTTTGGGCATCGTGCCAAAAGGATCCGGAAACGGTCTGGCCCGAGAGTTGGGCATGCCGCTGATGTACGAACAAGCATGGGTGGCACTGCAAAAAGCAGAACCCGTAGCCTGTGATGTCGGAATAGCTAATGGGGAATATTTTTTTAACTTGGCAGGAGTAGGCATAGAAGCACAAATCGCCAAAGATTTCGCCGAAAACGGCAAAACGGGTAAACGTGGAAAATGGCCTTATTTCAAATTAGGCGCCAAAGCCGTTTTCTCTTACAAACCTAAAACTTTGCGCCTACGCTATAACGGTAAAGATGAAATTATTACTCCTTTGACTCTTGTATTTGCCAATGGTTCTCAATACGGGAGCAACTTTACCATAGCCCCACGTGCTGATTTAACCGATGGCCAACTGGATATGGTGGAAGTGTCCAATATCAGTAAATGGAAAATGGCACTTGCCGCACCCACTTTTTTTAATAAAAAGTTTCGTCCTTTTGATATCACAAACACTCAAAAAACTGCCGAAGTCATTATTAATTATGAAGGAGAAATTGTGTATCATTTGGACGGAGAACCGAAAACCACGCAAAACGAATTAAAAATTTCCGTTTTGCCGCGTTCTTTAAAACTAATGATTCCGCATAAATTTTAATATGGCTAAAAAAAGAAAAAAATATACTAAAAAACAAGTTAAATTCTGGGCTTCTGTCATTGTGGCGGTCATTGCTGCTTTTATGCAACAAAACGGAAAGCCGATTGATAATCAAACCGAGCTCCCTACTGCCGAAACATTACAAAATGTATCCATTGCTTCTGTATATGATGGAGATACTTTTAAAATCAATTTAAATTGCTCTTTGGCTATATATTGTGAGAAAGTACCCGTACGTGTATTGGGGGTAGATACACCAGAAATAAAGGGAAAAACGGAAAAAGAAAAACGCTTGGCTAAAGAAGCCAAAGCGTTTACTAAAAACTTTTTGGATAAAGGTCCTATTTCTTTAAGCAACTGTAGCCGAGACAAATACTTCCGCCTACTTTGTGACGTCACTAATGCACAAGGCCAAAATTTAGCCCAAGAACTTATTAAAAAGGATTTGGGTTATGAATATTGGGGCGGTAAAAAATCAGACCAATATCAGTAGTCCAGATTACAGAACTTCTCCGTAGCAGGCAGATTTTTCGCAACGGGTAATTTTAGCCCGTATCAGTCCTTTTGTGTCCGGCAAAGCATTTTCTAACCATACTTGCTGAAAATTAGATGTGACCCCTTTAACGGCAGAGCCGCTAAATTCTTCCACAAATACTTCTTGTTGCGTACCCACCAGAGAAGCAGCAAAATTGCTACGCAACTCTTGATCCAAAGCACGCAGTTTTTCAGCTCGTTTTTTAATCACTTCCGGTTTATGTTGCGGCCAAGCGGCAGCTTTGGTCAACGGACGCGGGGAATAACTAAACACATGCAATCCGCAGAGTTTTTGCTCAGAAATAAAGCGGTAAGTCGTTTCAAAATTTTCTTCTGTTTCCGTAGGAAAACCGGCAATCACATCAGCAAAAATAGCAATCCCTTTTACTTTGCTGCGCAAGAGAGCCACTTTTTGTGCATATTCGGCCGTATTATAATGGCGGTTCATAGCAGAAAGCACACTGTCGCAACCGCTTTGCAAAGGCAGGTGAAAATAATTGCAAAATCGGTCCGGCCGCTGTGCCATAACATCTATCACACCGTCTGAAACCGTTTGCAACTCAATGGATGAAAAACGCACCCGAAAACGCCCCTCAAGCCCGGCGATATCTCGGCATAATGCGGCCAAATCCTTGCCCGTTTGAGGGCAGGAAAAATTGCCGATGTTAATACCTGTCAGTACAATTTCTCCAAAGCCTTTTTGCACCAACCCCGCTATCTCTTTTAAGACATCGGTTGCAGGCTTGGAACGTTTCACATTGCGAGCAAAAGGCACAATACAATAAGAACAAAAGCAATCACAACCGTCTTGAATTTTGATAAAAGCGCGGCTATGGCCTTCGTGGCCGGACACCGTCCAACAAATGTCCTGCGCAGCAAAAAGTTTTTGACCTAAATCATACTTTCCGATAATTTCCACGTTCGGAAAAGTATGGCGGATATGCTCTTGATGGGCCGAAGCATAACAGCCCGTCAATATAATGCGCGCAGCAGGATTACGGCGGGAAATTTGGCGGATTAATTTTTCTACGTCTTTATCGGCTTGATGAGTGACTGTGCAGGTATTAAGCAGGCAAAGTTCGGCCTCCTCCATACCAGACAAAGCCCAACCGCGGGAGGCAAACTCCTCCAAAATAGCCTGGCTTTCCACTTGGTTGACACGGCAACCGAATGTTTTTAAGAATAATCTCATGAATAATTATGTACTTCCCAATTATGTGTCTTTCCTACCCATTTGGCAAACTCAAGAACCTGCGGGTAACCGAACGAAATTTCATGATTCCAAGTATAAGACCCTCTTTCTAACCTCCCACCGCCCGAATAAATACAGGAATTAGGGGCACTTCCCTTACGGCAAAAAGTCCAACTGCATTCTATATGGTCACAGAAAAATTCGGAGAACGTATAATATTCTGCGTCACATTTGGGATACCTTGCATCAGGGTTTTTTATTTTACAGTTCAAAACTTCTTCTACATCGGCAGGCAGGGCATATCTGGCTTCTTTGGTTAAAAATTTAATCACCTCATATTTATCTTGCACTTTCCAATCGGAGGCCATTCTTTCCACTTTTTCAAGTCCTGTAAGAAAAGCAGAAAAGACTTGTTTTTCTTCTTCCAAAGGCAGTATTGCTTCGCCGGAGGCTCGATACAAAGCCGCTTGGCGGGCACGTTCTTGTTCTCGCCGATTGTCCAGTATTTCTTTTACTAAAAGCGGAGAAAGAACAAAGAAAAACAAAACACCAAAAATAAAACCTATCAGAAACGTTTTAATAAGGAACTTCGGAGAAGCCGATTTTTTAGAAAGCAGATGCTTACAATCCCGAATAAAGGTTTTTACCCTTTTTTTGTATGTTTTGGTACTCATAACAATTTTGCACAGGCAGAAATGCAGGCCGTCTCCGCTCTTAAGATATGTGGCCCCAACGTAACGGGTAAAATGCCGTAATGCGCAGCCATCACCACTTCTTCATCCGTCCAACCGCCGGCAGGGCCGATATAGATGCGCACCTGTTTAGGGTTTTCCAGCTTTTCCAATCCCCACGCAAGAGTATGGGTTTCTTCGGCTTCGTAAGCCAGCAAAGAAGGTTGCTCCGGTTGAGCAGCGCATTTTTCAAAAGAAACAGGCGCATGCAAAACAGGCACTTCCCCGCGAGAGCATTGTTTGCAGGCTGACAAAATAATTTGATGCCAGCGGTCTTCTTTGCCGTCCCATTTTTTTAACAAATCATACTCACTACGAGTAGTATAAATCGGCTGAAAAGAGGTGACCCCCAACTGTGTGCATTTGTCTAACACATCTTCTAATGTATTACGAGAAGTGGGGGCAAAGCACAGCTCCACAGACAGGGCAGATTTTTTGATTTCAATAGGAGACAAAAGCGTACCGCGTACAAACTTTTTTTGCACGCGTGTAATACGGGCTTTAAACTGCTTGCCTTTACCGTCAAAGACCACTATTTCGTCCCCTTCGTTTCGGCGCGCAACGACGGTAAGATGATGAGCTTCCTCGTTTTCAATAAAAAATTCTTTTTCTTTAATATCTGCCAAATATTGGGGCATAACTTCTCCTATTTATTATATTATAGTAAATTCGGAAGAACGGAAGAGAAAGAAGAAGAAAACTTTTTATCCCATAAAAAAACACCCCGCTTGAAAAAGCGGGGTGTTAAATCACTTATTTTGGCTTAGGCTTGAGCCTGTTTGGCTACTTCAACTAATTGTTTGAAAGACACGGGGTCTTTGATAGCCATTTCAGACAACATTTTGCGGTTAAGCGTAATGTTGGCTTTAGCCAAACCGCTGATGAATTTGGAGTAGCTCATACCTTCTTCGCGCACGGCGGCGTTGATACGAGTGATCCAAAGTTGGCGGTAAGTATGTTTTTTGTCACGGCGGTCCACATAAGAGTGTACCCAAGATTTACCCAATTGTTGGGTAGCCATACGCAAGCGGCGGGATTTATCTCCGTAATAACCGCTGGCGGCTTTCAAGATTTTTTTCTTTCTGGCGTGTCTGGCAACGCTAAATTTAATTCTCATTTCGCTTCACCTCTTATTTGGCAACGGGCAGTGCTTTCTGCAAGATACGACCGTTCAAGGAGTTCTTTTCAATTACTCCGGTGGCTCTCATATCATGTTTACGAGAAGCAGAAACAGGCGTAAGCAAGTGTTTTCTGCCGGCTTTACGATGGGTATATTTACCCTTGGCGGTGACGCGGAAGCGTTTCTTGGCGCCGCTATGGTTTTTCATTTTAGGCATTGTTAGTCCTCTTTATTATTCTCACACCCGAAGGTGCGCCCTCCCCTACGCAAACCAATGCGCGGGCAGGTGTTTTATTTAACTTAAAAGAAAGTTAGGCTTTGGGCACAAAGGTCATGGACATACGGTTGCCTTGTTGTTGAAGGCCACCGTCCACGTTAGCGAGCGGTTCCAAGCGCTTGGCAGCATCTTGCAGAATCTGTTCGCCAATGTCTTTGTGCTGATTTTCGCGACCGTGAAACACGACCACAAAACGCACCTGATCTTTCTTTTTAAGAAATCCTTCAATTTGTCTGAGTTTGACGTCCAAGTCATGCGGAGCGATGCGGGATTTGATACGCAATTCCTTCATCGTCACTTTGCTTTGTTTTTTCTTGGCATCTTTGCTTTTTTTGCTCTGTTCAAAAACATACTTATTGTAATCAAGTATTTTACAAACAGGCGGTTGGGCGTTGGGTGAAATTTCCACTAAGTCCAACTCTTGCTCTCTAGCCAGTGCGATGGCCTCTGCCGTAGGCTTAATGCCCAACATAGTACCATCAGAGTCAATGACTCTCACTTCTGCCGCACGGATATTTCCATTGCGGGTATACAAATCTTTTTTAAATGTTCTTTTATTATCGAATCTGGCCATTATATTTTCTTTGCAAAAAAAATCGTCCTTTCCGGGACACTCTTATTATACTAAGTTAAGCAAAATACTGTCAATTTACCTTGTATGGATATGATTCACATAATCTTTCCCTTTTTATATTTTATCATTTTAGATTCTTTTCTGAGAAATTTTAAATTTATCTAACACAGCACAGGCCCAAATATAGTAGAATAAATAAATATTAGACGTAAGACGAGGTACAGGGAAACTATGAGCAACCGAAGAATGGCCAGAGAATGTGCTTTGCAGTGTCTTTATTTTGCCGACAGTGCTAAAATTCTGTCCGGCAAGCAAGTGGCTCCATACGCGGCGGATTTTGAGCGCGAATTGGGAGACAATTTTACTTTCTGTAAAGACTTGGTGGACGGAACCACCCAAAATTTGCCTCAAATTGATGTGCTCGTTTCCAAATATGCTAAGAATTGGACCATCGGTCGCATGTCTGTAGTGGACCGCTCTATTTTGCGCATGGCCGCTTACGAAATTGTTTTCAGTACAGAAAAAACCCCTGTGCCGGCTATCATCGATGAGGCCATCGAATTGGCTAAAAAATATTCTACCGACAATTCCGGCAAGTTCATTAACGGACTTTTGGACCAACTCAAAAGAGAACGTAAATAAAGAGGGGTGTTTGCCATGCCCGTTTCTCCCGCCGAAGAAATAGCCAAACTTCGTAAGATTATTGAATTTCACAATCATCGTTATTATGATTTGGACGATCCTGTATTGTCAGATACCCAATATGATGAGTTGTACCAAAAATTAAAAGAGTTAGAATCTCGCTTTCCTCAGTTTATTACCCCAGATTCTCCCACACAAAAAATCGGCGGAAAAGCCAATGCAACCTTTGCTCCTGTGGTACATGGAGTACCTATGATGAGTCTGGATAATTCTTATAATACTGCCGATGTACGTGCTTGGCATGAACGCTGCGCAAAAACTCTTTCTGCGCATCATTTTGAAATGGTGGTGGAGGCCAAAATAGATGGGGTCTCCTGCTCTTTAACCTATACCAACGGCATTCTTACTACGGCGGCCAGCCGCGGCGACGGCCACACCGGAGAAGATATTACGGCCAATATTCTCACGATTGCTGATATTCCGCACCGCCTCATAAATGCTCCTGCCGGCATTTTAGAAGTACGCGGAGAGATTTATTTAGAAAAAAAAGATTTAGCAAATTTAAACGAAAGACAAGCTGCCAACAAGCAAACCATTTTTGCCAATACACGAAATGCAGCTGCGGGGTCTTTGCGGCAAAAAGACTCTCGCATTACTGCGCAACGTCCTTTAAAATTTTTCGTCCATTCGTTTGGTAAATCAATGCTTTCTGTAGATTCTTTTAGTCAATTTATGGATCTTTGCCAAAAGTGGGGATTTGCCGTTTCTCCTTCTCGTTTAGTGACTTACTCTTTAGAGGATATTTTGTCTTTTTATCAGCATTTTGATCAACAAAGGCACTCTTTGCCCTTTGATACAGACGGTTTGGTGATCAAAGTAAACAACTTTAATCAGCAGCAGATCTTAGGCTCCACCGCCAAAAGCCCTCGTTGGGCCATCGCTTTTAAATATCCGGCGGAACAAGCTACTACCCTTGTAAAAAATGTTATTTTTTCCGTAGGTCGTTCCGGTATCATTACGCCTGTTGCCCAAGTAGAACCGGTTTCTTGTGCCGGTGTGGTCATATCAAATGCCACTTTACACAACTTTGACGAAATCAACCGTTTAGGTTTGCGTATTGGCGATAAAATTATTTTAGAACGCGCCGGAGAGGTCATTCCAAAAATCATTAAAGTGGTAGAACATTTGGGAAATCAAGAGATCCTGCCCCCCACGCAATGCCCCGCTTGCGGACGATCCGTTTATAAAGCAGAAAAAGAAGTGGGATATTATTGTATAAATCCCTCTTGTCCGGCTCAAATTAAGGCTCGCATTTTGCATTACGCCAGCAGAGGAGCAATGGATATTGAAGGTATGGGAGAGGCAGTGGTAGAGGAGTTGGTAGACAGAGAGTTTGTCACCAATTTTCCTGATTTATACAATTTAAGTTTTCTTCATTTGCTCTCTTTAGAAAACTTCAAAGAAAAAAAATCACAAAACTTATTAGATCAATTGGAAGAAAGTAAAAAAAGGCCTCTTTCTCGTTTATTATTTGGATTCGGGATTCCCTTTGTTGGCTCAAAAACAGCGGAAATGCTGGCAGACCACTTTCATACATTGGATCATTTAATGAACGCCTCGTTAGAGGATTTGCAAGCCATTGCGGACGTAGGAGAAGTGGTATCCCAAAGTGTATACGACTTTTTCCATGATCCAAGCGTAAAAGAACAAATAGAACAACTACGCCAGATTGGCATTAATTTTATACAACCGGAAAAGAAGGTTTCCTCCCGCATTTTAGAAGGAAAAACAATTGTTTTTACCGGAGAAATAGAAGGGGTCAAAAGGTCTGAAGCGGAATTGTTAGCCCGTCAACACGGAGCCAAAACCAGCGGAAGTGTATCGGCAAAAACGTCTTTTGTAGTGGCGGCAGAATCTGCCGGAAGCAAACTTAAAAAAGCCCAAGAATTAGGAGTACCTATTTTAACACCGGAAGAATTTTTTAAAATGATTGCCTCTTAAAATTTATTCCTTCCATCAAAAAACCCTAGCCTTAGGCTAGGGTTTTTGTTAAACCTTACCAAACTACATCAAATCGCCATCGTATTGGCTGCAAACCTTTTGATTAATAGAGTACATCATCTGCACTAAATTATTCTCCGGCACTTGAATGCTCGGATCACGACGAGCGCGAGAACTAGCCACAAAGTGCCAAGGCACTTTCTTGCGGTCATTATCGATATCGGCAGAAATAACAAAATATCTTTTTTCTATATTAGTGACCGGTAAAACATAAAGCCCCATTTTATTAATCAAGGTTGTTTCAGAACAATTCGTCTGTCTTTTAATCATCGCAAGTTCGGGGCGAGAAATTTCGGTATACCCTTTTTCATTTAATTCTTTTACTTTTCTAGAAATTTTTTCCAAAAAGGTTTTGGAAGGCGGCACAGACTCGTTAGGCAAGAGATAGGCTTTCTTACCGTTCAACGCAGCATGATACACCAAAAAACCGCTATCGGTTAAAGTGCTGTCTTCCTTAAAGATTTTTTGTCCTTTCATATCGCGCAAATCAAACACATCTTGCACACGTACATTTAATTTTTGAAAAACGGATACGGCATCTTGGCCGATTTGTTTACGCAACGCATTATATCCGTTCAATGTTAAAACTTCACGTGCAAAATCCGTTCCTTTAAAAAGGGTCACCACATAATCTGCAGGTATTTGCGGATATTTATTTTTTAAATAAGAGACTCCTTCCTGCTGTTCAGCCGAGTGAATTTTGGCAAACAATTCTTTGTCTTGCTCAGACAATTGCATTTGCTCCGGCGCAACGGCATGCCTTTGTTTCATGGCTTCTAATATTTGTTCATCAGAAAAATAAATCGGTTCCAAAGCCCTTAAATGTTTAAGCGCAATAATATTTAAAGGTTCTACCGCCAGCGCCACTTCATAAATTTGGGCAGCGGTTTTTTTGTCCCCTTGAGATTCAATAATTGTTCCTTTTCCCACCAAAGAGTTTACATTGGCTTCATTATATTTTAAAGAATGATTATAATAAGCCAATGCTTCTGGATACTTACCCTGTTTGTAAGCAATATCCCCTAACATAGAATATGTGTAGGAGAGGTACGGACAAGAACGCGTCATATACTTCAAAGCAGTCAAAAAAGCATTTTTGGCAACATCTAGTTGATTTTCTTTTAACTCTACGGCTGCCAAACTCAGCAAGGCATCTGTGTTTTTGGGATCTAAAGAAACACAATGTGTAAAAGTCTGCCGCGCAGAAACATTATCTCCGGCAGCAAACTCTTTTTTTCCCTTCTCCAAACAAGTAGACAAATTAATCTCTGCCCAACTTGATGCGGAAAGAAAAGAAAAAAGAAAACTAATCAATAAAATTGGTTTTAAATAGTGCATATATACAGTTTAGCAATTTTTCTAATTTTGTCAGTTTAATAGTATTTGTAAAACAAAAATCTATTTCTTCTATTTTAGCAAGATTTTTCCTATACACAAAACCCATAATACGACAGGGCAACATTTGCCGATATGGCTGAGTCTGCATCGTTTGCCACGCAAGACGATAATACTCTTTTGACTTTTCCGCCAATTCTTTTAATACAGGGGCTAATTGCGGTCCGTTTACCCCCTCTAATACTTTTTGCTGACACAAGCCATATTTTCCCAACAAATCTTCCGGCAAATAGACCCTTTTTAAACTTACGTCATCATACACATCACGCACAATATTGGTGATTTGTACGGCAAAGCCAAGCTGCTGGGCCAACTGCTCTGCAAGGGGACCTTTGACATGTAAAATATCAAGCGTAGCCAATCCGACAATGCCGGCCACTCTCCACAAATACCATGTTAATTCTTCAAAAGTTGAATATGTCTTACCTTGTAAATCGGCCCTCATTCCTTCTATCAGAAGCAGAAAGCGGTCCGCCGGCATTTGAAAATCCTTAACAATCCGGGCGATATCCCGTCCCAAATCCGTAGTGGCCT
Source organism: Elusimicrobiaceae bacterium (assembly GCA_017520185.1). Taxonomy (NCBI): domain Bacteria; kingdom Pseudomonadati; phylum Elusimicrobiota; class Elusimicrobia; order Elusimicrobiales; family Elusimicrobiaceae; species Elusimicrobiaceae bacterium. The sequence goes on from JAFXGO010000024.1 coordinate 10,906, forward strand.
TTCCAGCAAAAGTACGCTCTATTTCTTCTTGCCAAAAATTTAATTCCTCTATCGGATTTTCCACATTTGGCTCATCTGCAATATCATCCATTAATCGGCAAAAAGCATAATACACTGCCAAAGCACTGCGTTGCTTTTTGTTTAAAAACAAAAAGGCCGGGCCAAAGCTGGATTTTTTATAAGAGGAAATATCTGCCTTCATTTTTTCTTTCCGTTCCGATAAATATAAGACAAAGCCGCCCCCGTAGCGGTGGCATAAATGGAATGGGTCGGAATAATAAATTTAATGTTATACAAACGTTCTACCTGCTTAAACAAGGTCTTGGCGCAAGGTACCGTACTCAAGGTGCCCGTCAAAACAACATCTTTTATATTATCGTTTTTGCAAGCAAAGACCGCCAACATACCAATCGTTTGGAAAACCATATTCAGCACTCCGCGTGCCAAATCCTCACTGGAAAAACCGTCCGCCATTTTGCCAAAGTTAGAAGCCGTCACATCCGGAGATAAAGTGGAGATTTCCCCGCTGCTGATGTCTGCGATATTTAAATCTACTTTGTTTAAATCTCCTTGACTAGCCATCTCTACAACCGTATCAAAGGAACGAGCATTACATAATTGACCGCACAAACCAATAACCGTTCCTCCTCCTACACCGGAACCGCCGATATGACGGATTCCGTCCTTATCGGCCCGTACAAAAGCAGTTCCCGTTCCCATACTGACAATAATAGCCTCTTTTTTCTTAGACAAAGCCAAACCACCCAAACCGATGGCTTGAAATTCATCTACATGGCGGGCAGGAATGCCATAAATTTCATTTTTAAATAAAGAGGCCCCCACGCCGGTCAATACGATTTGTTTTACTTGGCTTAAAGAGAGGTTTTTTTCATTAACAAATTTTCCAAGCGCACCATAGGCAGAAGTCAACGGATCAGCCGCTTCCACCTGCAAACGCCCTATAAGTTTTCCATCGTCAGAATATCCCACAATTTTGGTAGTAGATCCGCCTACGTCAATTCCGATAATTACATTCATTATTTTTCCTCCAAGCCGATAGAACGCAAGAAAGGCCCTATTTCCTCTTTACGGCCCAAGAAATTTTTAACCATTTCCGCTTCGTCCAAAGTACCACCTTTTTCCAGCACTTCTTGGCGCAATTTCATGCCAAGTTGCTGATTAAAAATGCCTTGTTTTTCAAACTCGCTGAAGAAATCTTCTGCAATCACTTCAGACCACAAATACCCATAATATCCGGCATCATAACCACCCATAATATGACCGAAAGATGCCTGCGGAATGGTATTTTTGGTTAAGGGCAAATTACGGATTTTCTTGGTCAAACTAAAATAGGTTTTAGTGGTGTCCGGAGTTTTCTTTTTGGTATGCAAAGTCATATCATATTGAGCAAAAAAGTTCTGGCGCAAATAAGACCCGCCCGCTCCAAAATTTTTAGCAGCAAGCATTCTTTCGATCAAATCTTGAGGTAAGGATTCCCCCGTTTTATAATGCTTACTGATTTTCTTGAGTACTTGCGGATTCCAAGCCCAACGCTCTAATAATTGGCTGGGGGTTTCTACAAAGTCCCAACTTACGCTGGTGCCGGCTTGAGCACCATAACGCGCTTTGGTCAAAGCATTATGCAACACATGACCGAACTCATGGAACAAAGTGGTCACTTCACCATGTTTTAACAGAGACGGAGTATCAGCGGACGGTTTGTTCATATTGGCCACAATGGCGACAAAAGGAATTTGATAAGAGCCATCTTCATTCTCTTGTCCACCCACCAAATCAAAACAAGCGGCATGTTTAAATTTTCCTTCACGCGGATATAAGTCCATGTAAAAATAAGCCACTAAGGAACCGTCTTTTTGATTGAGTATTTTAAATGCTTTTACGTCTTCGTGCCAAACAGGGATATTGACCGGCTCAAAGGAAATACCGAACAAATGACCGAACAAATCCAACATTCCCTCAATTACTACATCGGAAGGAAAATATTCTTTGATTTTTTCCGGATCTAAATCTAAGTGTTCTTTTTTGTATTGAGTTGCCCAATAACCGCTTTCATACGGATATAAAGTACGGCTTTTACTGCCTTGCTTTTGGTTTTTGTAAGCGATTAAATTTTTATCTTCCGTTTTAGCCATTGGTTTTAATCTTTTTTCTAAATCTTTTAAAAACCCAAACACATTGTCCGGATTTTTAGCCATACGATTTTCCAACTTTAATTGGGCATGATTTTTATAACCTAACAACTGTGCAATCTGTTGGCGCAAAGATAATGTTTTTTCCAACAGTTCCACATTTTCCTGTCCACCTCGTCGGTTGTATTTATACTCCAACTCTTTGCGCGCTTGCGTGTTGGCGGAATTGAGCATAAAAGGCACATAATCGGGATAATCTAAGGTGACACGATATTTGCCGTCTTCGGTTTTTTGCAATTTGGAGATATAATCCTCTCCCAATCCTTGCAGTTGTTCTTGTGTCACATCTAAATGGTCTTTATATTCTTGTACGTTTTTATCAAATTGAATAATATATTGCGCTTTTTCTTTATTTAACTTTTTAAAAGTTTCCAAATCTTCATCACTCAAATCCATACCGCTATTTTTAAAACCGATCATCATATCCTTGAGCAGCAAGGCTTGGTCCGGCTCTAATTGCGGGTTAGTGTCGGCATAGGCTTTAATGGCGCGGTAAATATCGCGGCGTGTAGCCACATCCACCATATATTGACTCATTTGCATCTGCAGGGCAAGAGCCGCATCGCGGAAGTTTTTATCCGTAGATACATAAGATAAAAATCCGCTCATGCCCAACGCATCACCATAATGTTCAAAAGCACGCTCATAGCCCATGATGGTATTTTCAAAAGTACGCTTCTCATCTGCAATAGCCACCAAATCGGCCAATTCTTTTTCCAACTGCTCTCGGGCCTTTGCTTCTGTAGGGATCAAATCTTCGGCCTTATAATCAAAATGCAAAACACCATTACGGAACATATTTTCCATACCATTCACTCCCGCCGCTAGGGCTATCATTACACAAAGTAATAAAGTTTTTTTCATATTTTCTCTTTAATTTGTTAAACTAATTAAACCGGCTGAGGTACAATCGCCGCTATATAATTACAACATAATAATTTCTTATTTTGTTATAATTTATATTATATTTAATTCACAAGGAATTAAGAGAAAAAATGTACGAACCGTTTGTACCCAAAGAAATATTCCTGACCAAAGGAATCGGCAGACACAAAGAAAAACTCGCAAGCTTTGAAGAAGCATTGCGCGATGCAAAGATTGCTCCGTTCAACATTGTGCCTGTTTCCAGCATTTTCCCCCCGGGATGCAAAATCATTCCCGTATCTAAAGGGGTCAAGCAATTGCGTACCGGACAAGTGTTGCACTGTGTAATCAGCCGCAATACCAGCAACGAGTACCGCCGTATGATTGCTGCTTCCGTCGGTGTGGCCATTCCCAAAGACGGCAAACACAACCACGGTTATCTGTCTGAGCACCACAGCTTCGGTGAAACCGACAAACAAGCCGGTGACTATGCTGAAGATTTGGCCGCTATGATGCTTTCTACTACCTTAGGCATTGACTTTGATAATGATACCACGTGGGACCAGAAAGAAGAAATCTGGAAAATGAGCGGAAAAATCGTTCGCACCACCAACATCACCCAATCTGCCGTTTGTGCAGAAGGTGTGTGGACCACGGTGATCGCTGCCGCTGTGTTTGTAAAATAACAATCACTCAGGATTTGTTGTGAGCGATAACGTACAAACTGATAAGTTTATGGGGCTAGAGAGCAAAAACAGCTCTCTAGCCCGTTGTAAATTCGCCGTCGTGCCCGTACCGTTTGAAAAAACGGTTTGTTATGGTCACGGTACGGCCAAAGGCCCTGCCGCTATTATCGAAGCCTCTACCCAAATTGAGTTATGGGACGAAGAAACCAAAACCGAAACTTGGCAGGAAGGCATCGCCACCTTGCCGGCTATTAATTGTGCCGGTTCTACCAATAAAGCCTTTAAAGAAATGGACAAAACTGTACGCAACATCATGCAGTACAAACAATGTGTTCCTTTTTATATCGGTGGTGAACATACGGTCACGCAGGCCTTAGCCCAACCTTACATTGAAACTCATAAAAATTTGAGCATTTTACACTTTGATGCTCATGCCGATTTGCGTGAAACCTTTGAAGGAACGCCCAAAAGCCATGCTTGCGCTTTGTTTCCGGCCTCTCGCCAAGTGCCCGTAGTACAAGTGGGTATCCGTAGCGTAGCCAGCGAAGAAAAGCAATATATCAATGAAGGAAACGTGACAACGTTTTTAATGCACGAACATCGTGATATCAACAAATTGATTCCGCAAGTGCTTAAAAAATTAACGGATACGGTTTACATTACCATTGATGTAGACGGTTTTGATCCGTCCGTTATTCCTGCTACCGGCACGCCGCAGCCCGGCGGATTTATGTGGTATGAAGCGTTGGACTTGTTCCGCGCGGTCATTGAAAAGAAAAATATTGTGGCCGTTGACGTGGTAGAAGCCTGCCAACGCAAAGCCGACCCGATTACGGAGTTTAACACCGCCAAGCTCATTTACCGCATGATGGGTTATTTAACCGTAAAAGGACAAAAGAAAAAATAATTTTTCTCTAACAAAAAACCCCCGCTATTAAGCGGGGGTTTTATTTTAATATCTTTTCTCTTAGAAATAGAACCGAGCCGTTAAAGCACCGCTCAAACCACTGCGGTCAGAGAGTACCCATCCGTCTTTTTTCACTTTAGCACCAATATTATATTTAGCTTCCAACCCTAAGGCAAAAAGTTCGCTAAATCTATATTCAGCACCGGCTACGACATGGGGAAATATTTTACTATCACTTAAAGATTCAGAATCTTTCGTTTCGGAAATATCAATACCACCCAGAGTTTCCACTTCTTCTTCATAATCATAACTCAATTTGCTGCGAACAAAGGTGACACCGGCCCCTGCATAAAAACTCCAATTTTTTATACCATTGTCTCTTTTGTAATAAACGGTCACAGGAATGGCATAGGTTTCTTCTTTGAGAGAAGCTTCTTCTTCGGTCACATAAGAACCGCTGATTGTTTTAGCAGATTTTTCTGCTTTATTTTCGCCAAAACCTTCATATCCCAAGCGAACACCTATTTTATCAGCTTCGCTATTTAAATCCCACTCATACAATGCTTCCAATCCGGCAAAAACTTCTTCTTCTTCCAAAGAATTTTGGGGAGCGGTAATGGCAGAATCAAAATTCTTAATGCTTTTGGGGTCATTTTCGCCAACACCTACTTTCAGCCCCAAACCCCAATTGTTTGCAAAAACAGCGGGGGAAAAGAATAACACGCCTAATATGGCTACGAATAATTTTCTCATTTACTTATCTCCTTTTTTAATTAGACATCACCAAAGTATAACATATTTTTTTGAGAAATTTATTAATTATTAAGAATTTTTCTTAATAATTAGTTGTTAAAAAATGACATAAAAAAGCGCAAAGAAAAATTCTTTGCGCTTTTATCAGAAAACAAAATAAGATTTACACACTCGGAGGTAAAGGCCCTGTTTCCTTGCCGGTGGCAGCTTGCCAAGGAGTTTTTAGACCTTCTTTGGCTATTTCATCAAACCCCCATTTATCATTAAAAGAAAGAACTTTTTGATATTGTTTAACAGCTTTTTCGCGCTCGCCCAATACGTCATACACTTGCCCCAAGCGGTACTCATTCCATATTCCCAACGGCTGGGCTCTTGATTAGCCAATGCTTTCTGCATTTCTTCAAAAGCGGATTTCGCCTTTTGCCACATACCTTTAGCCATATAAGAGGTGCCGATGGCCGTATACGCGCGAGAAATATAAATTTCTTTATAAAATTTATCACTGCCGATTAAGGATAAGAATTCTTTTCCCCCTGCCAAAACTTCGTCGTAATGCCCCGTCTCAAACAAACAAATAATTTCCACATAATGCATCAGAGGATTTTTAGGAAATTTGGCACGGATTTGGCGAATATATTCCAACGACTTTTCCGGCGCATAATATTTGGTATTGCGACGGTTGTTTTGCACATCAATCAAAATCAGTTTTGCACTATTATCGGTGAAAGTGGCTTTTTCACGCGCCAAATTAAGATACGCCACTCCTTTGTTCGGGTCGCCTTTAATAGCCACGATTTTAGCCAAAATTTTAATCACACTCGGCAAGGTGCCCGCATAATATTGATAAATCCCAAGCCCAAAAAAAGCATCATAATACGTTGGGTCTAACTCTAAAGCTTTTTCCAAATTTTTAATAGCCTTTCTACCGGAGAAATAGGAAGTAATCCAACTGCGGTTGCGCATGGCAAACATGGCTCTAAGACCGTACAATGCGCCAATACCCATAAACGCATTCGGATCCTTGGGATTATCTTTAAGCCAAAGTTTAATACCACTAATGGAATCATCTAAGGTTTTTTCAAATATCTTTCTTTGTTTATCATCGCTGGTTTCAAACTCATACTCATAACGCGCCCAAGCAATCATTGCATTGCCAAAGTGTCCGAACGGATGATTAGGATACAAAGAAAAAACCTGTGCAATACTATTGTTGGCCGTCTCAAAATCCAGGCTATACACACCCTCAATGCCTACAGTGACAGGCCCTATAATATCTTCAGGCAATTTAATTTCCGCACGCACGGGAGAAACAAGGCTCGCCGCAAAAAATGCGGCGAGCAAAAAAGCAAAAAACTTCTTCATTATTTCTTAGCCTCTATTTTATCTTTACCAAAATAAGGACGTAAGGCTTGCGGAATAATTACAGAGCCGTCGGCTTGTTGGAAGTTTTCCAAAATAGCGGCGAAGGTACGACCTACGGCCAAACCGCTGCCGTTCAAGGTATGCACATATTCCAATTTGCCTTGAGCATTTTTATAGCGAAGGCCCATGCGACGAGCTTGGAAATCCAAACAGTTAGAGCAGGAAGAAATCTCGCGGAAACGGTTTTCGCTAGGCATCCAGACTTCAATATCATAAGTTTTGGCGGAAGAAAATCCGATATCGCCGGAGCACAATTCCACCACGCGGTAAGGAATGCCCAATTCTTTTAATACGTCTTGTGCATCAGATACCATCACTTCCAACATATTGAAGGATTCTTCCGGTTTAGAAAGCATCACCAACTCTACTTTATTAAATTGGTGATTACGGATTAAACCACGCGTATCTTTACCATAGGTACCGGATTCTTTGCGGAAACAAGGTGTATAGGCGGTCAGTTTAATAGGAAATTCGCTTTCAGCAATCGTGCGTGCGCGATTTAAGTTGGTCAACGGAATTTCGGCCGTAGAGATTAAGAATTGTTTTGGCTCACCTGTAAGTTCATACATGTCTTCGCGGAATTTGGGCAACTGACCGGTACCGTATAAAATTTCTTCGTTCACGATAACAGGAGGTAAAATTTCGGTATAACCTTTGCGGGCGTGCAAATCAAGCATAAAAGAGATAATAGCACGCTCCAAACGGGCACCGTCACCTTTATACAAGGCAAAGCGGCTGCCGGATAGAGTAGCGGCGGCGGCAAAATCCAAAATGCCCAAATTTTCACCTACGGATTGATGGTCTAAAGGAGTAAAATCGAATTTAGGAAGTTCCGCCGTACAGGCAATATATTCCGGATTATCAGCATCGCTTGTTCCTACAGGAATGCCTTCATACGGCATATTAGGAATGCTTAACAACAAATCGTCAATTTTCTTTTTGAGCCGATCCAATACTGCTTCTTTTTGCGCCATTTCTTCTTTTAATTGTCCCACTTGAGCCATCGCTTCTTTGGCAGCTTCGTCTCCCTGCTCTTTTTTAATTTGACCGATTTGTTTAGACAGGCTATTACGTTTGGCGCGCAATTCTTCTACTGCTGTCAAGATTTTTTTATAAGATTCATATTCCGCCAATACCTCATCAATTTGAGCGGCTAATGCCGGTTTGCGCAAAGACAAGCGGCGTTTGGTTTCCTGCGGATTTGCAATAATTTGTTTAATATCCAACATACATATACCTCTTTTATTCTTCTAAATTTACCATATATGGTTGCGGAAAGAAGTGGCGGTACGGCTTAATCGTTTTGGTGGCATACTCTAAAGCATACATACTTAACAGACGGCTGCTTACCGGAGCAACGGAACTTTGGCTTAAAATCAACGTGACCGTTAAAACCAAAAAAACAATCGTCAAAACTTTTACCACGAAAAAAAATCCATTCAAAGCCAAAGAAGACAATTTCTTTTGTTGTTCCGTCACAGCTCTCATTATTTCCCCCGAAGTTTGGAAAGTTCTTTTGTAAAACTCTTTACCAAACTGCGCGCAATATAATCAGCTGCGTCTAAAGCGCTGGAACTTTCTTCATCTAAAGAACCTATCCACACAATTTCCGCCGTTTCAACATCTACCAACTTGGCAATAATGCCCACTTGAGCATTAATAGTATATTCGGCAGGCCTTACATCAGAACTATGGGAGTATTGTGTGCCGACTTGCTGAGTATAAGCGGCGTAGCTACCATCTGCCAACTGCATAACGTTTTGGCGATACACCGGGCGAGACTCTGTGCGACGGCTGGACACCATAGTCAGTTCTGTACGAGTGGGAGTATAAGAAGTCACTTCTCCTATCAAAAGCACATCTACACCTAAAATTTCGCCAATTTTACGGGTTGTGGCAGGAGATAAATAACCGGAAACAGAAATATTATGTTCGTGTAATACCTGCTCTAATTGGGCACGCTCCACCACTTTAAAGCCAGACTGAATCAAATATTTAGCAAACAAATTCTCCACCCCACTCAGCCCATTATAAGGAGAAGCAAACCCCATAATGCCGATGCGATTCATCTGGTTAAAATCATAACTCTGGCTAATTACCGTCTTAGGAGTACAGCCGGAGAAGACAAATAAAAAAGCCACTAAAAAAAACAAAAGTTTTTTCATACTCTCATTATATAATTTTTATACCTGCCAAAACCCCGTAAAACGAAATGATATAATTTAATTATGAACGAATTGTTTATTCAAAAGGCCAAAAATCTTAAACTTTTACTCACCGATATAGACGGTGTGATGACTGATAGCAAACTCTGTTGGTACACTGACCCAAGCGGACAACGCATAGAAATCAAGAACTTTGAGTCTTTAGATGGTATGGGCATGATATTTTTGCATTCGTGCGGGGTGCGTACCGGCATTATTTCACGCGGAAATGCCCCTGTTCTGGCTGATTGGGCAAGACTGCTGGGAATGGATATTTTATATTACCATGCCATGAACAAACCCCAAGCGCTATTAGATGCTTGTCAACGATTTGGTGTTTCTGTACAAGAGACGGCTTTTATCGGCGATGATATTATTGATTTGGGAGTCATGAAAACCGTAGGTCTTCCTTTAACGGTGGCCAATGGTGTGCAAGAAGTAAAAGATGTATCTCTTTATATTTCTTCCAAACGGGGCGGAGAAGGTGCCGTACGAGAGATTTGCGAACAAATCTTAAAAGCGCGCGGCCAATGGGAAAAAATAGTGGATGAAGTGGCCTCCGGTCATTTTCAAGATCCGCGTCCGGAATTAATCATTGTCAAACCTGAAACAAAAAATTAGAATATAAAGGTAGTTTTACTAATAAGGAGAATTATGAAAAAACTAATCATTTTAGCGGCTCTCTTGTGTGCTCCAGCTTTATATGCGGCTGAACGCTATACTTGCTGCGATTACGAAGAAACCCCGCAGTATGGTTTATACACCAACACAACCCGCGTAGAGTTTTTTGGCGGAGTGGCTTTGCCCGATGGTGAATGGGACGAAAACAACCAAACGTTAGAAATTGCAGATACCGGTTTTTCCGCCGGAGTAGCTTTTGTACGCAATATTTTGCCATGGTTCACTTTAGGATTAGACGGCAATTATACCGGTTTTTCTAAAGGAGAAGACATCACCCTCACGTCCGGAGATACGGTAAACTATCGCTCCGGCGTAGGTACGGGCTTAGTGGCAGGACGTGTGTATCTGTTCCCCAAATCCATGACCCGTCTATACGGTACGGCCGGTATCGGTGCAGGCTATATGTACGCCAGAGAGAAAAACCTCGCCACTGATAAAAAAGAAAATTACGACAGCACCGATGTAGCTTGGATGTTAGGTGCCGGTTTGGAATTTGACATTGATGAAACAGTCGTTTTCGGTGCCGAAGGCCGCTACAATTGGGTCGGTCTGCGCAGCGATATGAAAGACCATTTCGGTCATGATAACTTCCAATACTGGACCATCATGCTCAAACTGGGTGTAAAGTTTTAAAATGCAAATTTGAAATTGCAGCACATCAAAAAGCCGCCTTTTCGGGCGGCTTTTTACATATTGTCAGGCATAAAAAAACACCCTCTCGGGTGTATTGCTATAACATAAAAGTATTTTTAAAAACTTTTTAAGTCTGGATAGATAACTGTGTACTGTAAAAGGCCGGAGGCCGAGGTACCCGACCGAAATGCGAGAGCGAAGCGGTAAGTCATGAGGGAGGCCATCTGCCACAAGCATAAAGCTTGTAATGAACTTCACATAATGTAGTAAAATGGGAGCAGATAGTACATTGATAAAGGAAGTGATCAAACTATGAAACGTAATGTCCTTTTATTATTGTCGCTATTTTGTGCCTCGTGTGTATCTGTATTTACTCAAACTTTTACACCAGATACCAGTTTAGTAATAGACCCCACGCCGCAAGAGGCGAGTGCCTTTTATGATAAAACGAGACCGCCCTTTTTGGCTGTTTATCAAAAAGGTAAGAAAACGCTTGTATTGTTAGCCGCTTCACACGGGCCGCAATCTTTACCCGCTGTACAATATGCTTTTGAGGAATATACCCCGAACGTGGCCTTGATTGAGAGAGAGCCGGGGTTCCATTTTGGTAATTGCAACGAACATGAAGACGCTTATACGGCTGCTTTGAGTGGAAAAAATAATATCCCACTTGTGCGCACGGACGCTGATTTAGAAACCCAATGGAAGTATGCTAAAAAGCACGGATTTTCATATGACGACTTCCAAATGTTTTGGATAATCCGCAACGCGTATGGTTTTGCTAAATACGAGGGAAAACAAACCAATGCCGCACAAGAAATAAGAGATTATAAACGCACTGTGCATAATCCAGTGTGGGGAGAATTATTTACTGAAGAACGATTACTTGCTTATTTCAATAAACACTATCACAAGGATTTTAATACCACGGATTTTATTTCGTTCTATATGGACTTAATGGAAGTATCTCCCAAAGAGTGGGTACGTGAAACTCCGTTTTATAAAATTATGCACGGACAACCTGATGTACGTAGTGTGTTTATGTTGGAAAATATAGCTGCTGCACTTAATGAGTATCAGGTCGTATTTAGTGAAATGGGTGCGGTACACTTTATTGATATTCACAAGGCACTTGAAAAGATGCTAGGCAAACCCCACTATATTACAGCAGACCAACTTCCAACCCAACAGATATGGAAGGATTGCACGTTAGACGGATTGCAAGAGAAAGTATTAGTACCATAATATAAATTATAACTCTACAGAAAAGGACACGCCCTTTGCAAAAATGTAAGGGGCCTTTGTTTTGTGTCGGGTCATATCCCAGCTGTACGCAAACGATCGTTTTGTTTGCGTACAGCACGGAGCCGAACTCCAAACCAGCGGGAAAGTCCTATGATTTTGCTTGCCTATTTTTCGCCTTTCCCGCGCCAATTTGCTTGTTTCGTCGAGACGATTTTGCCAAATTGCCAATCAAAACTGTCCAAACGCTCTGTTTGTATTGCAAAAGTCATTGCCAAAATATTGACAATAAAACTACAAAAACCCGCAAAGAAGCGCAAAAAAACGGCTCTTTTAACGCTTGGGTCAAAAAAGCCAAAAAATATATAAAAACAAGAAATCCTCGTCGATAAACGAGGATTATAAATGGTGCCCAGTATAGAGTTTGCCTTCCGGTCATTTTGTTGACCCAAAATGCCTGCAGGCCGGACTCGCGGTTTTTGCCTTTCGGGGCTTGCCCCTCAAACAAAAACATCGCTCCGTCTTTCAAATCCTAACGCGCATAAAGCAGTTTATGCGCTTACTGGGCATAAAAAAACACCCTCTCGGGTGTTTTTAAAATGGTGCCCAGTATAGGATTTGAACCTATGACCTTTCCCATGTCAAGGGAACGCGCTACCCCTGCGCCAACTGGGCCAAACCGATAATAATTATATATCTATTATACAAAATAACCTCACTAATAGCAATTTTCTCGTCGGAGAGGTGCTTTTAAAGGCCCTGCTATAATTTTAAATTTTAACGCTTTGTTTTTTGTGGTTTATGACCTCAATATTAACCATTATTAACCGAAATTAACCAATTTTGGGCCATATTTGGGCAAAGGTTGTGCAGTGATTTTACCAATACAATTTTAGTAAATTTAAACAAAAATGGGCCAAATTTTTTATTTTCAGCCCAAATAAGCGGTTTTAAAGCACTTCATAATTTAAATTTAAAAGACTTTAACATAGGAGGCAGAGCCAAAATGGAAGATAATACATCAAAACAAGAGCCTAAAGTCCGTTGGACTAAGTTATTAAAACCCATTTTTAAGACTAAGGCCAATAGAACCAAGACCCGTTGGACTATTTTGTTGAAATAGAGCAGCTTTTATCCCTGTAGCACTAATCCCCGATTGGTAATAGCACCAATTGGGGGTTTTTGCTATCAAAACAGAACACTTAATTTTCTTTTTGTAAAATATGAGTAAATAAACACCTATACTACCTACACGGAGCAAAAATGACCAAGCAAAAAGTA
>JAFXGO010000025.1 GCA_017520185.1 Elusimicrobiaceae bacterium
GCCTTTGGCGATAACGGCAATGCGTTTGGTTTTACCGGTACCATGCGGCAACACTACAGTGGTGCGCACTTGTTGGTCGGCTTTTTTGGTGTCAATGCCTAAGCTGACGTGTAATTCTACGGTTTCGTCGAATTTGGCTTTAGCGTTTTCTTTTACGATTTGGGCCGCTTCGGCGAAAGTATAGAGCTTATCAGCGTCAAATGCTTTTTTGGCAGCTTCCATTCTTTTTCCCATCTTTAAAACTCCTTAAGGTGTTGGCGGGCTTTCGCCCTCCCTTAACACAAATTTATTTTACTACGTCTACACCCATGCTGCGGGCGGTGCCTTTTACCATTTCGGCGGCCTGCTTAATATCTTTGGTATTCAGGTCGGGCAATTTTTCAGCGGCGATTTCTTCGCATTGTTGTTGGGTAATCTTACCCACTTTGTCTTTATGCGGGGCGCCGGAGCCTTTAGCCAAGCCCAATTTTTTCACAATGAGCACAGCCATCGGCGGCATTTTGGTAATGAAGGTGAAAGAGCGGTCTTCAAATACAGTAATGACGACCGGAATCTTAATACCTTTTTCCAGTTTAGCGGTTTTGGCGTTAAACTGTTTGCAGAATTCCATGATGTTTACACCATGCTGACCCAAGGCAGGACCCACCGGAGGAGCCGGATTGGCCGCACCTGCAGGGATTTGCAGCTTGATGTATCCTTTAATTTTTTTCTCTTTTGCCATTTTTTACTCCATAATTTATACTGCTAAACAAGCGCCCGCGACGCGCGCGGGCCTAAAAAATTAGTTCTTTTCAACTTGCAAGAAATCCACTTCCACCGGAGTAGCGCGGTCAAATACCGTCACCATCACTTTGAGTTTGTTTTTCTGCTCGTTGACTTCTTCCACTCTACCAATAAAGTGTTTGAACGGACCTTCCGTAATACGTACGCTTTCACCGCGTTCAAAAGTAATTACGTGTTTGGGCTTGCCGCCTTCTTCGGTCAATTCCACAATACCGGCAATTTCTTCTTCCGGAAGCGGTACCGGATTGGGATCACCCAAAAAGCCGGTCACACCGGAAACTCCTTTGATAAACCAGTACGATTCACTGGTCATGTTCATTTGAACAAGCACATAACCCGGGAAGAATTTGCGTTTGCGAAGGATTTTTTTGTTTTGTTTGACTTCCACTACTTCTTCAGTAGGGACCAGTACTTTAAAAACACGGTCAGCAAACCCTTGCACTTCAATTTGCAAGTTAATTTTTTCGCGGACCTTATCCTCATGTCCAGTCTGGGTGTGGACTACATACCAATTTCTTTCTTCAGACATTAACGTCCTCCTACCAAAAGACCCAGCACTTTGGTCAAACCGAAGTCAATAAAACCCACATAGGCAGAGGTCAAAGCGACCACAATAGCCACTAAGACTGTGGACTGCACCACTTCTTTGCGGCTCAACCAAGTAGATTTCTTCAGCTCAGACACACATTGCTTGAGGAAATTGATTGCTTTATTCATATAAAATAATCCTTGCGTAAAAATGGCAGGAGCGGAAGGACTCGAACCTTCAGTCCCGGTTTTGGAGACCGGTGGTTTACCAGTTAACCGACGCTCCCACTAAATTTTAAGCTTTCGTTTCTTTATGCAAGGTGCTTTTGCCGCA
>JAFXGO010000026.1 GCA_017520185.1 Elusimicrobiaceae bacterium
GCCATGGCTTTGGCTTTACCTTCTTTGGCCAATACTTTCGTAATAGCCGTCGTCAATGTCGTCTTACCGTGGTCTACGTGGCCAATCGTACCTACGTTTACGTGCGGTTTAGAGCGGGAAAATTTTTCCTTTGCCATTTGTTATAGTTCTCCTGTATTGAGTTTACTACTTATGTTATTTTTTTCAAAAAAATAAGCTGGGGATGGGAATCGAACCCACGACCTTCTCCTTACCATGGAGATGCTCTACCAGCTGAGCTACCCCAGCACTTGACGTTTGTTCCGGAAAGCCCGGACGTCTAAATTGTTTTGCGGTACAGAATGTGATTCTACACCTAAAAAAGCGGGCGATGGGAATCGAACCCACGTGACCAGCTTGGAAGGCTGACGTTCTACCATTGAACTACGCCCGCAAAAAAGACTACCCGTATATTATACCAAAAATATACATTTTGCAAAAGTTTTTTTTAAAAATTACTTTTTTCAACGGACGATTCGAAAAGCAGAGCTTTTAGATATTATAACAAATTGAAGAGTTTTTACACAAAAAAGTGCACCTGTGCAGGCAGGCACACTTAAATAAAAAGGGGGAGACCCGGGCCCTTTTACGGGGCATAACCCTAAAATAGGTTCTCTTTTATGGCTCTCCCTTACACAGAGTATAAAGGTTATTTTTAAAAATTCAAGACCTATTTTAAAAATATTTCTCCGTCGATAAAAAGTTTTTCTCAAAAAGCCCTGTTTTTTTGCTATAATATTTTTACTGATTTAACGGTGCGGTGGCCAAGTGGTAAGGCGAGAGTCTGCAAAACTCTTATTCGTGGGTTCGATTCCCACCCGCACCTTTTCTTTTTTCCCGCTTAACAGAGCGGGTTTTTTATTGAAAAACCCCCAGTTTGATGACTGGGGGTTTTATATTTAAACAATATTTACTTCTTACACCAACAGACTGCAAATTAAAATAAAAGCTCCTAAACTTAACAAAGCGATGGCGCTCACAGGTACCAACGCAAAGCACAAAATACAAAAAGCTTTTACCTTTCTTACTTTTGAAACTCGGGCCGTATTTAATATGACGAAAGAAAAACGCCATATCAAACTGATGACAAATGCCAAGGCTGCCAACGGTTTCAACCAAGATAACGCAGCAGAAAACAAGGAGAAAATAAGCAGTAATCCTTGTATAAAACCGGACAAGCCCAACACTATAAATAAGGAAGAAGATCCGTTGCTGTCGGAAAAGAAATTTAAAAACAGTCCCGACAACGCCGCCCACAGATATCCCATAGTCACTTCTAAAAGCCAAAAGAAAGCAAAGCGCCACACAAGGCTCCAAGCAGAAAGGCTGTCTCCTATCCAAAAGAAAACCACCCAGCATAGGGCAGCGGCGGCGTAGCCCAAAAGAGCAACTCCGAAACGGCGTTCTTCCACCAATCCTTTTACGGCTTGGGCAGGATCTTTGGCATATTTAAAATAAGCATTCCACAAGGCAGACATAAACGCTCCTTATAATACCCACAAATAAGAAACAGAGGGGGTATTCATCGTTTGAAGTTGTTTAGTTAAATTTTTACTTTCCATGCTGGAACCAAACGAAAAAATCAATTCGCGCAAGCCTTCTTTTTTCTGCGTTAAAATTTTAGGATCTTTTAACCCTGCCAATTCTCCGGCCAACAAACGAGCGGTTTCTTCTCCACCTAATTTGTCAACAAAACCCAATTTAAATGCGCGCTGACCCGTAAAAATACGACCGTCGGTATATGCCACCAAATCATCCGGTTTTACATTCGGGCGACCGGCCTTCACCGCTTCAAAAAACTGCTGATAGGTATCATCCACCATATCTTGTAAAATTGCTTTTTCTTCGTCCGTCATCGGTCTATACATAGAGCCTATATCTTTATACTTGCCAGATGTAATCGGTGTAATGGTAATACCCAACTTGTTAAACAAGCCCACCATGTTTCCGGCTTGCATAATAACACCTACAGAGCCTGTAATGGTTCCCGGTTCTGCCACAATTTGATCGGCAGCCATCGCAATGTAAAAAGCACCGCTGGCAGCCACATCACGAAACAAAGCCACCACTTTTTTGCCTTTTTCTTTGGCGGCCAAAATTTCTGCATGAATATCCTGCACAGATGCCACGGTCCCTCCCGGAGAATTGATATCTAAAACAATGGCTTTCACATTTTTTTCTTTAGCAACTTCACGAATGCGTTTAGAAATAGAAGAAGCGCTAGTGGTTATGCTAAAAGGGTTTGGCTCCATTTCTTCCGAAATTTCGCCTCTTATTTTAATCCATGCAATACCTTCCGGTTGTTTCTGATTTTTAACAGAAACGAAAGAGAAATTTTTCTTCCCCTCCTGTTCCGGTTTAGGACAAGTCATATTCGGTTTTACTGTTAAATACACACCGCAAACGGCAGATACACAAAAAGAAAGGAGCAATAAAAAGAACCAAAAATTCCCCCTGTTTTTGGGTGTTTTTTGGATTTCTTTTTCAGGTTCTTTCTCCTCTTTTCCCAAAATACTCTCCGTGCTAGCAGGATCTTCCTTTTTATTTGCAAAAGAAATATCCGTTTTTTCCCCTTCCTTCAATTTCTTTTCCCAATCAGTAATTCCGGTATTGTCTTGATTTAAACATTCTTTATCTTCTGACATATTTTTCCCCTTGAGCAAAATCTCTCTCCATTATAGCAATTAATGGTAAAATATTTAAAAGCAACGTTTCTGGCGTTGTTGGAGGTTATTTATGTTCAAAGGGATTTATACTGCTTTAGTCACTCCTTTTACAGAAAATGGAAAAATCGATTTTCCTCAATTAGAAATTTTAATTGAAAAACAAATTTCCGCCGGCGTAAATGGCTTGGTTCTTTTAGGCACAACGGCCGAAGCTGCCACTTTAGATGAGGCAGAAAAAGACGAGTTGCTTTGCGCCGCTATCAAACAAATTGACAAACGCGTAAAAGTGATTATTGGCACCGGTACAAACTGCACACAATCTACTTTAAAAAACTCACAAGCCGCTTTAAGACATTCACCGGACGGCATCTTAGTAGTCACCCCTTATTACAACAAACCAAATCCCTCCGGACTTATAGAACATTATCGTCAGGTGGGCCTTTTGGGCTGCCCGATTGTGCTGTACCATATTCCCGGACGTACAGGGCTTAAATTGCCTGCCGGTGTAATGAACAACTTATTAGCGCAAGTTCCTCAAATCAAAGCCGTTAAAGAATCTGATTATGACATGTGCGCAGTGACGGATACTGCCGTTCTCCATTCCCAAAAGATAAATTATCTTTGTGGAAACGACGATTTATTTTTGCAATATCTCTCTATTCAATGCAGCGGCATCATCAGTGCTGCCGCTAACGTATTGGCACCGGCTTTTGTAAATATTTACAATCTCTGGCAAAAAGGAGAAAATGCACAGGCTTTTGACGTATTTGCTCAAGCCTATCCGTTGATCAAGGCCTGCTATACTGAGACCAATCCTACCTGCGTAAAATATTTGTTATCCCGTTTAGGGATAGGAAGCGATGTGGTACGCCTTCCTTTAGGAAAGGTTTCGACGGAAAATCAAGAAAAAATAGATGCTATATTGGCTAAAACCAATAAATCTTTACTCATTTAGGAGTTCTTATGAAAACTATAGGTATTATTGGTGCAAACGGCGTAGTCGGGCGCACTTTACAAGCAGAATTTAAAAAAATCCAAACCCCCTTTGAAACTAAATTATTTGGCAGACAAGACGAAATCCCAGCCTTAGATGCGGCTGTTCTTTGTACGGATAATCCCGATAGCGCACGCTTGTATGAACAATTAAAAGACCGCATCGGTTATATTGTGGATATGTCGGCACAGTTTCGCCAAGAACCTCAAGTTCCGCTCGTCATTCCGGAGATTAACCCACATGCTATTACACAGCAAACTCGTCTAATTGCCAGCCCCAACTGCACCACCACCGGGCTTGTAATGACGATGGCTCCTTTACGTCAGTTTTATCATCTGACAGAAGTTTTCTTTTGCTCGTATCAAGCCATCAGCGGCGGCGGAAAAAAACTTTTAGAAGATTTTCACACACCCGGTTCTTTATACGAAAACAACTGTGTTCCTTTGATTGGCTCTATTCAAGATAATGGTTATTCTTCCGAAGAACTCAAAGGCATTTATGAAACGCGAAAAATTTTGGAAATGCCTCGTGTAAAAGTTTATCCTCACACTATTCGTGTCGCGGTAGAAAATGCTCACAGTTTGGGCGTCACCCTCAAAGCTGAGGAAGATTTTGACTTAGACACAATTAAAAAAGCATGGAACGCTTTCCCCAATTTGCGTTATAGCGAAGATATCGTCACTCCTAAACAAATCAGCGGGCAAGAAACTACTTTCGCCTGTCGGTTGCGCAGAGATGTGGAAGATAAAAAGACTATTCACTATTTTATTACGTTTGATAATTTGCTCAAAGGAGCCGCGATGAATGCGCGCCAAATTATCGAATTATTATTGGAGAAATATCTGTGAAGCGTGTCATTATTAACGGTGCAAAAGGAAAAATGGGGCAGGCAATTGCCCGCATCATCGGAACTTCAAATTTGGATCTAGAAATTGCCGCTCTGCGAGAAACCGGCGAAAAAACAAATACTCCTGCTGATATTATTATTGATTTTTCGTCAGCACAAGGAGCAGAGGAGGCTTTTTATCTGGCAAAAGAATTGAAAGCCGCTTGTTTGATAGGTACTACAAATTTGCCGGAACGTTTCTTATTTCAAATTCAGGAAGAACATAAAATCCCGTTATTTTATGCTCCGAACGTCAGTTTAAGTGTTTATTTTTTCGGAGAACTTTTAAAACAGGCCTCCCAAATGTATGCCGGATATGAAAGATCTTTGCATGAAATCCACCACGTTCATAAAAAAGACGCTCCCTCCGGTACAGCTAAAAAACTAGCTGAAGCAATTGATTTGCCTCTTTCCAACGTATCTTATGAACGTTTTGGAGAAACCGTAGGCACGCATATCCTGACCTTGTCTTCCTCTCATGATCAAATCATGCTAAAACATGAGGCAACTAACCGTGATTTATTTGCCGCCTCGGCTGTGCATATTGCGGCATGGCTTGTACATCAACCGGCCGGCTTTTATACCATGCAGGATTATGCCCATTCTGTACTTAAATCTTCTAAGAAAAAGGAAGTAAATTTATGAAAATTCATTTTGTAGGAATCGGTGGAGTAGGTATGAGCGCTTTGGCTCAGTTGCACGCCATGCGCGGAGATACCGTCACCGGTTCGGATCGTTTAATTAACAAAGGATACCACGATTTAGCCTTGTGGGATTACTTGAAAAATTTAAATATAGAGTTATTCCCTCAAGACGGCAGTGGCTTGGACGAAAAAACAGATTTAGTAATTCTCTCCACCGCTATTGAGGCCGACAATCCGGAAATCCAAAAAGCCAAAGAATTAGACATCCCCACCATGCACCGCTCTGAACTTTTGGCCAAACACGTAGCAGAACATCGCACCATTGCCGTCTCCGGCACCAGCGGCAAAAGCACTACAACCGCTATGGTGTATGAAATTCTTTCCTACGCTGGCAAAAGTCCCTCTGTCATTACGGGGGCGGCCATTATGTCTTTGCAAAAAGAACAAGGCGTCTTTGGTAATGTTTATAAAGGGGCTTCGGACCTATTGGTTATTGAAGCCGATGAAAGTGATGGATCCATCGTTAATTATCATCCTTATTTGGGACTATGCTTAAACTTACGCAAAGACCATAAGGAAATTGATGTTCTGCAAGGATTTTTTACCCAATTTGTTAAAAATTGTAAACATGCCATCGTCAATGCAGAAGAAGATAATTTAAAAGCGGTTGCTTCTTCCGGAAAAACCTTTGGTTTGTATCAAGGGGATATCCACCCGGAAGACGTGCGCGTGACGGGTTTTGGTTCTACGTTTATCATTCAAGGACAACCCTTTAAAATCAATATTCCCGGATTACACAATGTCTCCAACGCTACGGCAGCCGTAGCTGCTGCTTTGGAATGTGGCGTAGATTTAAAAACTTGTGCCGAAGCCTTAGAAAAGTTCTCCGGCATTGCACGCCGTTTTGCCTCTATCGGCACGTACAACAATATTGAAGTGATTGATGATTTTGCCCACAACCCGCACAAATTGCATGCCACTATTGCAGCGGCTCACTTACGCGGAAAAAGAGTGCTTGCTTTTTATCAACCGCATGCGTTTACGTCTATTAAAATGTTGACGGCGGAGTTTGTAGAAAATTTGGCCATCAGCATCGGCAAAGAGGACCACTTGTGGCTGACGGAGGTTTACTATCCGGGAGGCACTATTCCAGAAGGAATCAGCAGCCAAAACGTCTACAAAGGCCTCAAAAACAATGGGGTCAATGTCCATTATGATAGTTGCCGCGAACGCATTTTGGCTGATATGGCTGCGGCTGCTCAACCGGGTGATATTCTGCTGGTGTTGGGTGCGCGTGATCCCACACTGACAGACTTTGCCAAAAAACTCCTAAAATCTTTGGAAAAGAAAGAAAAGATTACCACTTGCCAGGATTGTATGTTGGGCAACTGTTGTTTAGCTTATAACAAATAATTCAAAAAACCCCGCTCCTTAGAGCGGGGTTTTTTTATTCAGTATAACAAGCACCAAAACCACTTACACATTCCGTACCGGTATTATTATTAAGTCCTGTAAAACGTTGACAACCGTTAGCATCCAAAGCTCCCTTCTCCCAAGGATTACAATATCGCTTTCCATCAACTATGCTTAAGCTAAGATAGTATGGGACTCCACTTTTTCTTCGTATTGCAAAAATTCTATTTCCCTTCGTACTTGTATAATCAAGGAAATAACGAAAATTTTTAGTATAAAAGTCTGTTCCTGTAGGGGTGGCACCATTTTCATCCACAAAACTTAAGCTCAAATCTTCAAAAGTATATGCTCTAGAAGTTGAAGAACCTTCTTCCATATCTTTAATAGCAATGGCTTTATCTATAGAAGCCAACAAAGTCCATGCTTCAGAGAAACGAGACTTTTCCACCGCCGTTGTATATTGCGGCAAAGCCACCGCAGAAAGGATACCGATAATCAGTACCACTACCAACAACTCAATCAGCGTAAAACCGCCGACATTATGTTTAGACATTTTTTTCATATCCAAAACTCCTTTTTGTTAAATTTTTCCTCATGAAAAAAATTTAACAAAAAAAAAAAATAAGTCAAGATGTCGCACATTTTGCCGACGGGAAAAACAAATATCAAATAAATATTAGAAAATAAAAAACACCGCGCAAAACACAAAGTTTCACGCGGTGCATGCAAGACAATCAATAAGATAAATTATTTCTTATTTGTCTACGACTTCGGCTTCCACGACGTCGTCTTTCGGGCCATTACCGGCAGCTTGGGCCGCGTCCGGTCCGGGTTGTGCACCCGCCTGAGCGCCGGCAGCACCGGCCTGAGCCTGCTGGGCTTTGTACATAGCTTCACCCAACTTTTGGCTGGCTTGCAAAGCGGCATCTTTGGCAGTGCGAATCTTATCAGCATCTTCACCTTTTAAGGCTTCGCGCAAATCACCCAAAGCGCGGTCAATGGCTAAGCGGTCATCTTGAGACACTTTATCACCGTAGTCCTTCAAGGCTTTTTCGGTTTGATAAAGCACACTGTCGCCTTCGTTTTTCGCTTCCACAAATTCTTTGTGTTTTTTGTCTTCTTCAGCGAATTTTTCGGCATCTTTTACAAAGCGTTCCACTTCGGCATCGCTAAGTTTGTTCGGAGAGCTGATGGTAATATGTTGCTCTCTGTTGGTGCCCAAATCCTTGGCAGACACTTTCAAAATACCGTTGGCATCAATGTCAAAGGTCACTTCAATTTGCGGCACACCGCGCGGAGCGGGAGGAATGCCGTCCAAATCAAATTTACCTAAGGGCACATTGTCTTTAGCCATCGGGCGTTCACCTTGCAAGACGTTGATGGTCACCGCAGGTTGATTGTCAGAAGCGGTGGAGAAAATTTGCGTTTTCTTGGTCGGAATAGTGGTATTACGTTCAATCAAACGGGTGCATACTCCGCCCAAAGTTTCTAAGCCCAAAGAAAGCGGGGTGACGTCTAACAACAAGACATCTTTTACTTCCCCTGTCAAAATACCGGCTTGTACGCTGGCACCGATAGCCACACATTCCATCGGGTCAATACCGCGTTCAATTTTCTTACCCACATGGTCTTCTACATATTTTTGCACAATCGGCATACGAGTCGGTCCGCCTACCAAAATAATACGGTCCACTTGAGAAGCGGTAAGTTTGGCATCGCTCAAAGCCTGATCTACAGATTTTCCGCAGCGGCGGACAATGGAATCAACCAAACTTTCCAATTTGGCGCGAGAAAGTTTCAGTTCCAAATGTTTCGGGCCGGTAGCATCGGCGGTAATAAAAGGCAAGTTGATATCCGTTTCCATAGTGGTAGACAATTCAATTTTGGCCTTTTCAGCTGCTTCTTTCAAGCGTTGTTGGGCTTGTTTGTCAGCAGACAAATCAATACCGGTGCTCTTTTTAAATTCATCTACCATCCAAGAAATGATGGCATTATCCATGTCCGTACCGCCCAACTGCGTATCTCCGGAGGTGGAAAGCACTTCAAAAGTACCTTCGGCACCCATTTCCATGATGGTGACATCTAACGTACCGCCGCCCAAATCAAAGACCAAGATTTTTTGTTCTTTGCCGGCTTTGTCGATACCGAAAGCCAAAGCGGCAGCGGTCGGTTCGTTGACAAGGCGCACCACTTCAAGTCCGGCAATACGACCGGCATCTTTGGTGGCTTGACGTTGGTTATCGTTAAAATAAGCAGGCACAGTGATAACGGCTTTTTCCACCGGCTCACCTAAAAAGGCTTCCGCATCTTTTTTTACTTTTTGCAAAACGAAAGCGGATAATTGTTGCGGAGTAAATTCTTGACCGCGCAAATTATACTTAAAGTTTTCACCCATTTTGCGTTTAAAAGCGGTGACGGTTCCTTCCGGATTGGCAATCGCCTGACGGCGGGCCGGTTCACCGACCAAACGTTGTCCGTCTTTGGTAAAAGCAACATAAGACGGAAAGGCTTTTCCGCCGATGGAACTACCTTCTGCAGAAGGGATAATCGTCCCTCTGCCACCTTCCATTACGGCGGCAGCCGTATTAGAAGTTCCTAAATCAATACCAATAATTTTAGCCATAGTTTTTTCTCCTTAAATAGAAATCAGTTTATTTTCCTGCTTTATGCTTCTTCCCCCGCTTTGCCAACAACCACACGGGCCGGGCGCAGCACTTTGCCGTCCATCATAAATCCCATTTGCACTTCTTCCAGCACCATACCGTCTTGCTTGGAAGAAGAAGGAATGGTAGCAATGCATTCCTCTTTCATAGGATCGTACGGCGTATCTATTACATCCATTTTTTCAATGCCTTCTGCTTTAAAGGCTTTGTCCAACTCCCCCAGCACCATCTTGATACCACCCAACAAACTTTTTATTTCGGCGGAACATTCTTTACTGACGGTCTGTTTTTCCATCTTGGCCTGTTGGCGAAGCAGTACTTCGTAAGCAGGCAATAATTTCTCTACGAAATCTTTTTTTCCATAAGCCAATAATGCAGCTTTTTCGCGCTCGGTACGGCGGCGGAAATTCTCAAAATCTGCACTTAAACGCACATATTTTTCGTAATAATCCGGCTGTTCTTCGGCGGGTTTATTTTCTACTTCCGGCTCTTGCTCGGCAGGAGAGAGCACTTCTTCCTGTTCCGTTAAGCCCTCTTTTTTTTCTTTATTACTCATAATCGTCTTCTTTGCCGGGAAGTGCGCTCCAATTGCTGATGGTCCCCTCCAGCAAATCCCCCATAAATTTCACCAAAGACATCACTTTGGTATATTGCATATGTTTCGGGCCGATAATGCCCAACATGCCTACCGTTTTGTCTCCCACACGATAGGCAGAAGATACAATGCTGACATTTTGTAATTCTGCCAATTCATTTTCACTGCCGATGCTTACGGTCACCTGTTTGCCACTACGGCGCAAATCTTCCATTTTTTCAGCCAAAAGACCCGACAGGCGCTGTCTTTCTTCTACCACGCGCATCATTTGTTTAAGGTCTTCATAATCGGCCTGTTCCGTGTTTTCCAGCATACGACCGATACCTTCAATATAAAGTTCTTCAGCAGAGGTTTGGGGCTTTTGCATATCTTTAAGTACTTGGATAGCCAAATCGGCTACATCTGCAATTTCGCGATGCCCTGACTGTATATACTGCCACAAGAACTTTTGCGCCTCTTTCAGCGTCATTCCTTCAATTTCAGTATTAATAAAATTGCTTAATAAACGAACTTTAGCCGGTGCCAAATCATAGCCTAAACGTACCGGCCAATGACGCACGATGCCAGATTCGGTGACGAGCACTGCCAAAAGCACTCCCGGTCCAATGGGCATAAAATCCAAACGTTTGACTACTTGGTCTTCCACGTTTAAGGTATATACAAACCCCGCTGCCCCCGACAAACGAGCCAATAAACGAGACGTATGCAACATCACATTATTAATTTCGCTCACGCGCTCATCATATTGTTGTTCGATTTGTTCGCGCTCTTGCGCAGCCATGCGTTGTACACCGGTTAAATAATCCACATAATAGCGGTAGGCTTTGTCTGTAGGGATACGACCGCCGGAAGTATGCGGTTGGTACAAATAGCCTTCTTCTTCCAGCTCTTTCATAATATTACGAATGGTGGCGCTGGAAACGTCTTTGAGTGCACTGGACGCAATAAGTTGAGACCCTACAGGGCGGCGGTTTTCCACAAACTGTTGTACCACCCAGCGCAGGATTTTCTCTTTTCTTTCTTTGGCTACTTCCGGTCTTAATATTCTCATAACATTCTCGTCTATTAGAACCTTTTTATTTTAGCACTCACTTTTAACATCTGCTAATATTGTAAAAGTTTTTGTTATTTTTGTCAACCCCTTTTTTAGACTGCTAATTTTGAAAGTTATTGTCGACAAAAACCCCTCTCTACCAAAGTATAGAAAGAGGCTTATCAAACGGCAAGTTCTTTTTTGGATTAGAAATTATTGATCTCCTGATCTTTTCCCAAAACCTTGTCCTACTAAGGAATTACATATTTTTTCACCAATTTCTGTATCATGGGTATAACAATATTTAGAATCTTCATATAAATCTGTTCCCAGGAAAAGAGAATAAATGGCATCACTACTCATATTGGAAGGAGTTGGATTGTTAACACGATAAATATCTGTAAAATCTCCGTCCTCTATGCGATATATAAAGTGTTTTGTAGCAAAATAGTCACCATGCTCATTCCAAGTACCACCGCTTAAATCTATGTCTAAATTGTCCGCAAAAGCACAAGGACCAGAATCTCCTCCATTTGCCAAAATACACATATTTTGGGCCTGTACCAAAGCCCGTCCATTAGTCAAAGCTTCGCTCAAGCGGGCTTTTTCCACCGCTGTGGTATATTGCGGTAAAGCCACTGCGGACAAAATACCGATAATTAACACTACTACCAATAATTCAATCAACGTAAAACCTTTTTTCATTTTTCTCTCCTTTTACACGGCTTTAAGACCCAACAAACAACACGTAGGATTTGGGTCTGAGGGCAACGCTGAAATTGTAGCAAAAAAAAAAAACAAGTCAAGAGGTAGCGCAATCTCTCGTTGAAAAACGGCCAACAAACAAAAAGAATTTGTGGCTCAACATCAGACAAGCAAATGAAAAAGCCGTTCGCAATAAATGAAAATTTACTGATCGTAGCATGATTTTTCAGATTTATGATTTATTGCCTTCACTAGTTGCCAAGGCAAGTACTGCTAGATACGGCGGAGGAAAGAAACTGAAATGTGGAAAATGGTATGCCCAAAACCAAGTACCTGAAAAGCTGTCAAAAGTCGTTATTTCAATTTTTCGGCCAACTGCGCCGCCATGCCGGATAAATGTTGGCGAATTTTAGGTTGTTTGCTCTGCAACATTGGCAAAAGTTCATGACGAACCCAATTACGTGTATAAACATCTTCAAAATTGGTTTGGTCCGTCACGAAAGAAAGGTTGTTTTCCTGTATATATTCTTCCACTTCACTGCGAGTAATGCACAATAAAGGGCGCACAATTTCTACTTTGTTGTTTAACGGCCGACGAACCGGAATGCCACACAGCCCTTCAATACGCGTACCGCGCAGTAAATTCAATAATACGGTTTCTGCTTGATCATCTAAATGATGGCCTAAGGCTATTTTGGTAGCACCCATTTTTTTGGCAATTTCGGCAAAGGCTTCATAACGGGCTTTACGGGCAGCGTGCTCTATGCTTAAATCTAATTTTTTAGCCAAAGCACGTACGGATTTTTTGACGGAAACAAAATCCACTTCCCACTCTTTAGCCATTTTTTTACAAAATTTTTCATCTGCCGTTGCCGCCTTACCACGTAAGCCGTGATTGACATGCAGTGCAATAATTTCAAAATGTTTTTTCTGAGATAAATGACGCAAAAAATGAAGCAAACATACAGAGTCCGCCCCACCTGAAAAACCCACAATAACTATTTCTCCCCTCTTGAAAAAAGGCTCAGAAAAAGTAAGCATATTTTTCCAAGTGGAAGCACTGAATGTTTTTTTTGTCATATAAAAAAGTATAATAAAATAACGGAAGGATTTTCAAAATGAAAAAAAGAATTTTAATTGTAGAAGACGAATTGTCTATTGTTCAGCTGTTAAGTTTGGTTTTGGCCAAAGCCGGTTATGAAATTCATATTTGCCAAAGTGGGCGCGAGGCCATCGCCAAAATGAAACAGCTTCACCCTCATTTGGTACTTTTAGACGTTATGCTTCCCGGATTAGACGGCAGAACCATTGTATCTATCATGGATGAAGACGATGCTTTGAGCAATATCCCTATCATTATCACCTCTGCCTTAGTAGAGTCTGAGGCAATGTTTACTCGGTTTGCGCAAGTAAGGTCTTTTTGTGCCAAGCCCTTTGTGCTAAAAGATTTAGTCAACAAAGTAAAAGAGGCTTTGGGAGATTTATAAAAAACCCCGCTTTCGAGCGGGGCTTTTTATTTAAATTATTTTTGTTTAGATAACTGCCAATGGGCATATTTTGTCCAAAATTCTTCTAATGTTTCTTCCAACACCCATTCCGGATCAATCTCTCGGCCTAACAATTTTTTAACACTAATGGCACTAGAACTCAATGCGGAAGATATTTTATTATTCACATTGATTCCTACTCCTAACAAAATCCATTGAGTATTTTCTTGCTGAGAAGAAGACTCCAGCAAAATACCACAAATTTTTTTCCAAGATTTTGTTTTTTCTTCCCAGACCAAAACATCATTGGGGTGTTTGATTTTTGTTTTAAATCCAAACAACTTTTTAAGTGCTTCGCAAACGGCTTGCGCTGTTTGAATTCCCAAAGAAGAAGTGTAGGCTACCTTTTTTTGAGGACGAAGGATCAACGTAAAATACACTCCGCCACGTTTGGCTTCCCAGCGGTGCTCGTATTGTCCACGTCCTGCGGTTTGCTCATAGGCCAAGACTAAAGTACCGTCTTCGGCTCCTTTTAATGCCAATTCGCGCGCCAAATTCTGCGTACTGTCAATAACATCTACGCTTACCATGCGACTGACGGATGATAAAGAAAGAGTCGTTTCTTGCATATTCATATTTTACCAATTATTTTAGTTTCATCTGTTTTATTTCAAACAGCTTATCACGCAAATCGGCCGCCAACTCAAAGTTTAGATTATCGGCAGCTTCTCTCATTTGCTTTTCCAGTTCAGCTGCTATTTTATGAATATTTTTCGCCGTCGGCATTGGCAAACTTGCATGCAAAATACCCAATCCTTCATTTTTGGCAGAGGTCTCAAATTCTTTCAGTTCCACTTCTGCTTTTTCAATAGTTTTAGGCGTAATGTGATGATCCAAATTATAGGCTTCTTGAATAGCGCGACGGCGGTTCATTTCTCCTAAAGCATACTTCATGCTGTCGGTTTCTCTATCGGCATAAAGTACCACTTCTCCTCCCACGTTGCGTGCAGCTCTGCCCGAAATTTGAATCAACGTGGTAGCGTTTCTTAAAAAACCTTCATTATCCGCACCCAAAATGGCTACCAACCCCACTTGCGGGATATCAATCCCTTCGCGCAACAAATTAATACCCACCAATACGTCAAAAACACCCAGCCTGAATTGCTTTAAAATTTCTACCCGCTCTAATGCATCAATATCAGAATGTAAATAACGCGTTTTAATTCCTTTTTCAATTAAAAAAGCACTCAAATCTTCAGCCGTTTTTTTGGTCAAAGATAATACCAATGTACGTTGGTTTTTTTCTATATGCTCTTTAATTTTACCGAGCAAATGATCTATCTGCCCTGCGCTGGGGTGTACAATAACCACAGGATCTACCAATCCCGTCGGACGAATGACCTGTTCTACCACTTCACCTTGACAGGCTTTAAGTTCATAAGGACCGGGTGTGGCTGATACAAAAATGGTGGAAGGGAGCAAACTTTCAAACTCGTTAAATTTAAGAGGACGATTATCTAAAGCCGAGGGCAAGCGAAAACCAAAATCCACCAACATTTGTTTGCGAGATTGGTCCCCGTTAAACATACCACGCACTTGCGGTAAAGCAACGTGGCTTTCATCTACCACCATCAAAAAATCATCGTACCGACGAAAATAATCTATAAGACAATTTGGCCTGGCGCCCACAGCGCGGCCGTCCATATAGCGAGAATAATTCTCAATACCGGGACAAAAGCCCGCTTGTTCCATCATTTCCAAATCATACTCGGTACGTTGTTTGAGGCGGTAGGCCTCCATTTCTTTCCCTTGCGCAATTAATTCAGCATGGCGAATGGCTAAATCTGCACGTATTTGTGCCAAAGCCCTTTCTTTATCTTCATCTTTGATAACAAAATGTTTGGAAGGATATACCCATGCTTCATCAATTTCCGATACAATATTACCGGTAATGGGATGTATTTCGTAAATATTGGCAATATTTTTACCTTTTA
Source organism: Elusimicrobiaceae bacterium (assembly GCA_017520185.1). Taxonomy (NCBI): domain Bacteria; kingdom Pseudomonadati; phylum Elusimicrobiota; class Elusimicrobia; order Elusimicrobiales; family Elusimicrobiaceae; species Elusimicrobiaceae bacterium. The sequence continues at coordinate 15,099 of JAFXGO010000026.1, forward strand.
TTTCTACCCGTACGGCATTGGTACCGTACGGAGGAAAAATATCCACATAAGGACCACGCATGCGAAAAGATCCGGAAAGAAATTCCATTTCATTGCGTGTATATTGAATTTTAATTAAAAGACTACCCAAATTGCCGCGTGACATTTCGGCACCCTTTTTCAAATAAACGCACAACTCACTATAACTGTCCGGAGATCCGATATTATAAATGCAAGATACCGAAGCCACCACAATGGTATCTCGCCGCGTCAGCAAGGAGGTGGTGGCTTTTAAACGCAATTTATCAATATGTTCATTAACGGCGGAATCTTTTTCTATATAAGTATCTGTTTGGGGGATATAGGCTTCCGGCTGATAATAATCATAATACGAAATGAAATATTCCACCGCATTTTCAGGGAAAAATTGCTTAAACTCTGCATACAATTGAGCCGCCAAAACTTTATTGGGAGATAAAATTAAAGTGGGGCGATTTATTTTTTCAATCACGTTGGCTATGGTAAACGTTTTACCAGAACCGGTGACCCCCAATAAAGTTTGACGTTTTTGCCCGGCAAGCACCCCTTGCGTCAGGGCCTCGATGGCTTTGGGCTGATCGCCGGAAGGAGCAAAAGGAGCAGATAGTTTAAAACGTTGCATAAAAATATTGTACACAAAAAAAGAGGGGCTAGATGGCCCCTCTTAACTTGGTTTAAAATTTAGATTAAACAGCTCCGTGAATAAAGTTGGCATTTAAAACACCCGGCAAAAGCTGAGCAACGCCATCAATCATAAACTGCATAGCAATAGCACACAAAATCATACCCATAAAACGAATGACAATTTGCGTCCCGTTGCTGCCTAATAAATCAAAAATAGAGCGAGAAACCGCTAAACAGGCACCCACTACCAACGTGGCCAAAAAAAGCACCAAAAGCATCATTAAAAACATCGGAAAAGTTTCTACTTTTTCGGCATATAAAACAACCGTAGTAATAGAACCGGGTCCCACAAACAACGGCATAGCCACCGGCACCACAATATGGCTTAAACGACTGCGAGCCTGAGAAAAGGTGCCCCCCTGAGAGGAGGAGGTTTGGATACCCCCTTCATCAAATTTACTTTTACCTTGCAACATGCGAAGACCCACAATCAAAATAATAATAGATCCTGCTAAGCGGAAAGCCGGCAATGTAATACCGAACAAGTTGAGAATTTGCGTACCAAAAATAAAGAAAATAGCCAACATAATAAACATGGAAACAGACATCAATACCGCTACTGCACGTTGTACTTTCGGATTATCACTTTCCACGTGTTCCAAAAATATAGGCACGTTTCCGATAGGGTTTAAAATAGCCAAAATACCAATAAATGCGTTAAACAACAGACTCCATTCCATATGTTTATTACAAACTCCTTGTTAAGGTAAAATTTACATCTACTTAAAGTATATCAAAATACATAGAAACTAAAACATATTCAGGCCATGTTTAAATCGTTTGCAAGGTTGACTGACACCACGCAAACAAAAGTTCAAAGCTGTCGTCAAAATCATAAGACGTTGCTTGTTGTATTTCTATAGCGCGGGTCAAAACAGCATGATTTTGGCCATCTAATCTTTTCAAAAGTTCCATCTTGGTAGCGATAAATTCTCCATGCTGTAGATGGTAGATATTTTGAAGAATAAAGAACACCCCTTTATAGGCAAAAGGCAAAGAATCTATGTTGGTTTTTCGGTCGGCATGAATAAAGCGATGGCAAATTTCGTGATACAAGTTATTCAGACTAATCTTTACAAAATTTCGTACGTCTTCTTTTGTATAGGCAGGTATCCAATCTTTTAACGTACCATAATAATCTTTGGTGCTGTGCAAAACATGAGATATTTCTAAAGGATTCCAACGGGAAAGGTCTTGACGAGCACAGATAAAACCACAAGATTTGTCTGCATATTCTAAAGAATGAATGATGGTTTTGTACTGTGCCAAGTCATCCACACTTAAACCGTCTACTATTACCATCACATCTATATCACTTGCAGGGGAGGCTTCCCCACGCAAATAACTTCCCTGCAAACCTACGTATAAAAGCCTTTGTCCAAAATGTTTTTTTAGCAAAGAGAGCAGTCCTTCAATATAAACATCCACCTGAAACATGCTTTTACCTCTCGATCTTTTTCTGTAAAGTTGGCATTCTTTTTCCAGGCTCTGTTTCTAATTCCTTTACTCTTTGTTTAAACAAATGGCGCAAGAGGGCAATATCTTGACGGCTGGTTCCAATGAAACAAAATCCGGCCTGACCATCTTTCACACGAGAGGTCAACACGATTCCGCCTTTAATGTTGGCTTTTTTATTTAGTTTTTCCAATTCAGAAATAACTTGTTTTGTGTTCCAAGACGGATTAAATTGCATTTTGGTATCTAAATAAAAATGCAATTTATCACGTTTAATGTTGTAAACAGTAGAAGCCAACCGTTGGCAAATACTAAAACCATTATAACGAGGATTACATTCCAAAGCACGTAGTTTTAATTTTCCTTCTTTCCAGCGCAAGGCCCAGTCTATATTAATTTGCCCTCGCATGCCCATGCTATAATAATACCCCGCCAATAAAAGAGTTTTTTCTTTTATTTTTCTTAACATGGATTCCGGAGCTTTAGTAAAGGGATAAAAGCATCCCTCCCAGGCTTCCTTGTGGACAATTTGGCAATCCACACCGCCATAATAAATACCGTCTTCTTTTAACATAGCCAATGTACCAAGACTGCGGTATATATCTTTATATCTTTCCAAATAAACATCCGTTTCTTGATGGGACTGCTTAAGTAGCGGAATTAACTCCAATAGTTTTCCTTTCACTGTTCCATAGCCGCCGGCGGAAACGGGATGACGCAACAGATATGTTTCCTGAAAATCTAATGCACTTAAAATACGGGCTTTTTGTCCTTTATAGGCTTTGTATACCGGAGAAATGGGAGTAATGTTAAATTTTTTACAAACTTTTTTAAACAACATTTTATCATTGGCTTTTTCAATGGATTTGTAATTGTTGCTTAAATTGTTTCCGCATTGCCGGCTCAATGCAGCAAATTGCTTCGTGTACATTTGCGGCACCATCACATACCCATTGCGACATAAATGACTTAATTTATCCACCAATTGTTTGTCTTTTGAAATAGCCTTGATTAAAGATTCGGACGGATCATGTTTGGCAGGAGTAAATAAAAAGTTTTTATGTTTTAACTTTTTAATACGCGCCATGTAAGACACAAAATCCGGATCAATATCCACCAACGGAGACAAGACGCAGTAATCACCCGGTTTAAGCAATAAAATATACTTCAAGGAAGACTCTTTCATCCCCTCGATGGATACTTCTTGCGAGAACAAACAATCGTCCGCGTTGATAATCCAAATTTTGTTAGGCATAAAACTTACCGTCACAAACGTGACTGCACTCTTTTAATGCAACGATATCCTCTTTGTCTGATGCTTTTAGACCACAAACCACAAAATCAAAACCATATTCCGTCAACAATTTAGAAATTCTTCTTACACTTTCCAACTTTACTTCGTGCTTAAGCGTATGAGAAACGGTTTCTTGTTGAGAAGGTAAAATCTGACGGTCTTCATGCAAATAATTTTCTTTCAATGAAGCAAAAAATTCTTCGCCGTATTTTTTAATAATATTTTGGGCTACTGTTTTGTCATACAGCAGATAGGAAAACATGACACGAGTTAAACCGGCTTTTTTTAATTTCTCAAAAAACGGACGCAATATTTCTTCTTTATCTTCCACCCCCGGAATCAGCGGGTCCATATGCACCGTCACCAAAGCGCCTGCTTGTTGGGCTTTACCGGCCCAATAAATACGTTCTTCGGCAGGGGGGACATCGGTTTCCATGCATACGCTGGCGGCCGGCTTAATAGCAGCACTGTAAGAAAACTTGGCAGGATGCTGAATAATTAAATCCATAATCTTATCATTAGGAACACCCTTTGTGGTAATAATAATACGTTTGATTTGTGGGTGATCCACCAGCAACTTCAACACATCATAAGAATATCCGCTATCTACAAATTTTTTACAAAAAATATCCGTATATCGCGAAAGTTTAACGATATGAATGGAAGGGTCAGAATCTAACTGTTCTTTCATGCGGGCCAAAGCCTCTTGTGGCAAACAACCAATTTGAGGGTCATTAAATTTTCCGCCCAAAGATTCCACTTTTTTCACCACTTCGCTTCTGCTTTTAGCATAGCAATAGACACAATCATGCTGGCAACCGGTATAAGGTTCCAAATAATGATAGTTTCCATACCAACAAGTTCCCAAACAACCGGGAACAAAAAATAAATCTTTATCACTTTTTTCGTTTTGTTTAATTATGCTCATATATAAATTGTATAAAATATGAGGGACAAGAATAAAAAATGCTATACTATAACCACTTTAAAAACAGGATTTTTCTATGACGGACGGAACCAGCACCGATTGGAAAGAGTCTTCTTTGGCTCATTGGTATAATCAAAACATGCGCGGAGACATTGGCGGATATGCTGCCCTGTTTCGGTTTCACGCAAAAGACCGCGTTTTGGATTTAGGCTGTGGAGATGGCACTTTGTTGTCTATTGCCGCCGAGCAAGGGGCAGCCGTCACAGGTGTAGATATTTCCGATACACAATTATCCCTTACCCAAAAAGCCTTGTCCGGAAAAGAAAACGTCCTATTGATTAAAAAAACGCTACAGGAAATTGATTTCCCGGAAAACTGTTTTACCAAAATTTCCATTCGTAAGGCTATTCATCATTTAACCAATGACGAAAAAGGCAAATTGATTGACAAGATGCATCACTGGCTAGCACCCGGCGGAATAGTTATTATTGAAGATATGATTTTTTCTTTTGCTTTACATCGGGTGGAAGAAAATTTGCCTCTTATCGAAAAAGATGCCTCTTTGTACTACGGCGAAAAATGGCCTTCCTTTAAAAAAGCGTTCTTTACCACCGTGTACCAAGAACTTCCTTGTGATTTGGCACAAATGACACATCACTTGTTATTTACGGGATTTCATATAAAACAAATTATCCAACCCGTCTGTTTTACATCAACCATTATTGCTGAAAAATAATATGAAAAAATTTTTGACTCAAAGTAAAGGATGGGCATTAGTTATTGCCACTTTTGTTGTTGTTTTCTCTTTTAGCACCGTAGATCATGCCATCTCTCCTTTGGTGGAATGGTTAAGTTTTTTCTTTCACACCGGTGCAGAAAGAACTTTGTGGCTTATTTCTTCCTGTACTGCAGGTATTGTGCTCGGTTTATTTTTAGGACCGCAACTTTTAAAAACCTTTCGCATTTCTCAAGTTCTTTGGGCCAGCTTGTTGATGATGGTGGGAGGAATATGGGCTTTTGTCAGCATTCCCTTTTTTCCTGTTTCTTTACTAATTCGTCTTGTTTTCGGATTGGGAGCAGGTTTATTTAGCACCGTTTTATGGTGGCTGACATATGAAGCGATAGACAAACGTTTTTACCTTCCTATGATTATCGTTTTGACGGCCGCACGTCCAATGGCGGTGGCGGCAGGGGTTCCGTTGGTTTTGTACTCAAGTACTTTGCTTAATTGGCGGGTATCGTTTGCTATTACAGGTGTTTTAATTGCTCTGTTTTGCACCGCTTTTATTTTTACCGCTCCCCCTGATAATAAAGAAAAATCAAAATTCACCCTTATGGCTTTGTTCAAAACGTATCAAACGGCATGGAAAACACCTCATTTAAAAGATTTTTTTACCGCCATGTTGATTAACCGTTTGTGTTATTTTGGATTTTATTCCATGCTGGGATTATGGTTTATCGGTCATTATCAACTTTCAACACCTCAATTAGCACGCCCTTTGATGGCCATCGGCCTCTGCGAAACCATCATCAATTTTGTGGTGCCTGTATTGATGAAAATAGGACAAAAAAAATTATTTTATTTATCCCTTCTTTTTAATATTGTGTTTTTTGGTTTATTTGCATGGGGAGCCTTGCCGTTATGGGTCACTATTTTGTTCATCGGATTGTTTGCTATGACAGATCGCATTTATGGCATGTTGCTGCTTATTTTTATCCCTTCTATTTTCAAAGACTCCAAAGACCGCACCACCATCGGCAGTTTGGTGACTTTGGTTTCTTGGATGTCTTTGATGTTAATTTCATGGATAGAGGGAAGTTTTTTAGAAAGCATAGGACTAAAAAACATGGCGGTCCTTTTGTTAGTATTTTTGGCTATCAGCTTTGCGCTATATATCAAAATGCTACGTAAAACTATTTTTTCTTCGAACAGCATTTCCAACAACACATAATCTCTTGCCAACAAACCCCCGTAGATTAACGAATATAAAAACGCCCTTTGAGCAAACTGCAAAGGGCGTTTTTACATCTTATTATACAAGCAAACTTGTAGCACATTATACCTTTCAAATCCTAATCAAGGTCAAGCGGTTTGCCTATGCTCTTATAAAAAAACCCACACTAGGTGGGTTTTCAAATGGTGGGCAGTACAGGATTTGAACCTGTGACCTTCCGCGTGTGAGGCGGACGCGCTACCACTGCGCCAACTGCCCGTCTGTAAATATTATAGCAAAAATTATAGTTTTATTTCTTTTTTTCTTTGAATCTTGTGCGTATCTCCGTCAATTTTATGATAAGATAAAACTATACTTTTCTGGAGAATATTATGTTTAAAAAAATTACAGCGCAAGACTACGCCCCTATCAACAATGCCTGTCTGCTTATTCTGGCAGGTACTGCGCTTACTTGGATTTTGATTTATGCCAAAACGGTACTGATGCCTTTTGTGATTGCCGTTTTCTTCTACATTGTACTTAACACTATTGCAGCATGGATACAAAAAAAATGGCAAATTCCTCATTTGCTGGGTGTTGTTTTAGGAGTATGTCTGTTCTTAGGAGTGGCAGGATTGTCTATTGCCTTTGTATCCAACTCCATCTCCTCCTTTGTGGACGGAGCCAATTCTTACGCAGGCAAATTAAATGACACCATCTCTTGGTTCTTGTATAACGCAAGCAAACTTGGTGTTAAAATCAATTCCGAATTTATTTCTGACACCATCAACAAACTTCCTTTGCTGAATATGGCCAAAAGCATGGGAGGAGGCGTGATGTCCTTTGTCTCTAATACAATGTTGGTTTGTTTGTTCTTAATTTTCTTATTTATGGGCAGGTCCAATGATGAAAAAAATTCTTTGGCTTCCTCCATCGAACAACAAATCTCCTATTATTTAATTATCAAAATTCTGGTTTCTTTATTAGCCGCCGCAGTCACGTGGGTTATTTTAACCATCATTGGTACGGAGTTGGCGTTCATGTTTGCAGTGCTGACTTTTGTACTTAATTTTATCCCCAATATCGGGCCTTTTTTCGCCACCGCCTTACCGGCCCCTGTTTTATTTTTACAGTATGGAATAGATTGGCATTTGATCGTAGGAATCAGTTTGCTGATTGCGGCACATTTTGTGATTGGAAATATTCTGGAAACCAAATGGCTGGGTAAAGGCATGGATTTAAATCCGGTCGTAGTAATTGCTTCCTTAATCTTTTGGGCCTTGGTTTGGGGGGCAGTGGGAGCACTGCTTGCCGTTCCTTTAACCTCTATTACCAAAATGATTTTGGAACGCAGCGAACCGACTAAACCCTTTGCCGATTTATTAGCCGGTCGTTTGCCGTTTAAATAACTATGAAAAAATTGTCTCCCTGGTTTTTTATTCCTTCTCTTTATTTTTTAGAGGGATTACCTTACGTGCTTATAAACGTTGTATCGGGTGCGCTTTATACCAAGATGGGCATACCCAATGACGTCTTTGTTTTTTGGACCGGTTTTTTGTACCTTCCTTGGACTTTAAAAATGTTTTGGAGTCCTTTAATAGACGGCTATAGCACCAAACGTCGTTGGCTTTTGTGGGGCCAATTTTTGGCGGCTGTCATTTTCTCTTTTGTAGCCTTTTCTTTGAGTTGGAATTGTTTTTTTACCGCTTCGTTATTAGGTTTTGCCGTAGGAGCCTTTGTTTCTGCCACGTGTGATATCGCTACCGACGGCTACTATATGCTTTCTCTTTCTGCTAATCAACAGGGATATTTCGTTGGCATTCGCACCATTTTTTACCGCTTGGCTATGATTTTTGGCGGTGGCACACTGCTGATGATTATCGGTTCTTGGGAAAAACAAACCGCTAATATTGTGCTTGCATGGAAATGGGGTTTGCTGTTAATAGCAGGCCTTTTTGTTGTATTGGGCTTATATCATGTATGGCTTTTGCCTCGTCCCGATTCTGACCGTCCGGCCATGGCTTCTTCTCAAGGGAAAATGGCTTTTACAGAGGCATTCAAAACTTATTTTTCTCAAAAAAATATCGGATACATCCTTCTCTTTATTTTATTTTACCGATTAGGAGATGCTTTCCTGGAAAAAATTATCACCCCCTTTTTGATTGGCCCTGTAGACAGCGGTGCTTTGGGGTTGTCTACCGCGCAACTTGGTTTTATTAAGGGCACGTTGGGTTTGGGTGCCATTATTGCAGGCAATTTGGCAGGAGGGTGGCTATTGGGAAAATACGGATTTAAAAAATGCATTTGGCCTTTTGCTTTCATCTTAATTTTGCCTAATTTCTTTTACGCTTATATGGCTTGGGCCAAACCCGGTATTGCTGTTATATCAGGATTAATTGCTTTGGAACATTTAGGCAATGGGCTTGCCATGATGGCTTTTTCTATTTTTATTATGTACGTTTCTCAAGGGCCGTACAAAACTTCCCATTATGCTATTTCCACCGGCATTATGGCTTTGGGAATGATGCTTCCCTCTATGCTTTCAGGCAAAATGCAAGTAGCGCTGGGATATGAGGCTTTTTTTGCGCTTTGTGCTATTTTCAGTTTAATTACTCTGGCCATTGTACCGCTTACCTTTAAAATTAAATCCATCGAAGAAACTGAAAAACTTTTTCGAGAAAACAAAGCATCTATAGGAGAGATGGACTAATGTCTAAAATCCGCTTAATTCCCACCGAAACAGTAAATATGCATACGCAGAAATTAGGCCAATCTTCAGTCAAGCAAATCGCACACCTGATTAATGCAGAAGATTTTAATGCTGCACGCGCTGTAAAAAAAGCGGCTGATTCTATCAGCCAAACTATTCAGTTGGCAGCGGAAACTTTTTTAAACGGCGGAAAAATTATTTTCATCGGAGCCGGGACCAGCGGTAGGTTAGGAGTATTGGAAGCGGCAGAATGTGTGCCTACTTTCGGCACCAAACCCTCACAAATTATAGGCATTATCGCCGGCGGGAAAAAAGCCATGTTTCGCTCTCAAGAAGGGGCTGAAGACGACACCATGCAAGGGTGTAAAGATATTTTAAAAGTTGCCAAAGAGAAAGATTTGGTTATCGGGTTAACTGCCAGCGGTATTACTCCCTACGTATTAGCCGCTTTAAAACAAGCCAAATCTATCGGAGCACAAACAGTTCTGCTGGCTTGTAATCAACAGGCAGATATATCCTTTGCCGATATTTTTATTTTCTTAGATACAGGAGCAGAAGCACTAAACGGATCCACCCGTATGAAGGCCGGCACCGCCACCAAAATGGCTTTAAATGCCATTTCCACCGGAGCGATGGCACGCGCCGGAAAAGTATACGGCAATCTAATGATAGATGTGCAACCCACCAATCAAAAACTCATTGGGCGGGCCATACGCCTTATTTGTACTATTGCTCAAACAGACGAAAAAACGGCTGAAAAGTTGCTTTATTCTTCCGGCAAAAGCGTTAAAACGGCCATTGTCATGCATTTAAAAAAACTCAACAAAAAACAAGCAGAAAAACTTATCAAGAAACATCATGGTTTTTTGGAAGGAGCCTTACGTGAGTCATAAAAAAATCATATTAGGGCTTATGAGTGGCACCAGTTGCGACGGTTTAACCGTTTGCGCTGTTCTTCCTCACCCGTTTAAAATTCTCGGTTTTAAAAACTATCCTTATACTACAGCTTTACAAAAAAGATTGCTTCTCGCGTCGCAATGCCAAGCGGCAGAACTTTCTTCTTTGCACTTTGAACTTGGCAAATTGTATGCGCAAAAAACGCTTTTATTTTTAAAACAATTTCGCTTTAAAAAAGAAGATATTTTTGCCGTCGGCATGCATGGACAAACCGTTTATCATGGTCCAAACGATGCACAACCAAACACGTTGCAAATTGCAGAGCCTTCTTTTTTGGCCGAAGCATTAGGACGGCCTGTAGTGAGTAATTTTAGAGAAAGAGATATTGTGTCGGGTGGAGAAGGAGCCCCTTTGATTCCTTTTTTTGATGAGTATTTATTTGGGAAATCAGCACCCAAAATATTACTCAATTTAGGCGGCATCTCTAATATTTCTGTTGTGGGAAAAGGCGTAAAAACACAAGGGTTTGATTGTGGTCCGGCTAATACGCTGATGGACTTGGCCTGCGAAAAATTTTTAAACATTCCCTTTGATAAAAATGGTGCTTTAGCCATGCAAGGCAAACCCAATTTCTCCCTTATCAAAAAACTTTTAAAGCAATCCTATTTCTCTGCAAAACCACCCAAAAGTTTAGATAAGAATCAATTTGGCAAAGCCTATTTAGAAAAATATTTTTCTGCTTATTCTGCTAAAAATATATATGATTTATTGGCCACTTTAAACCTTTTTACGGCAGCCGCCGTAGCAGATGCCATTGAGCGTTTTGTTCCTAAAAAACTGCAAAAAGAAATTATTGTTTCCGGCGGAGGAACTTACAATAAAACATTGCTGTTAAATTTGCAAAAACAAACAGGAATCCCTGTTAAAACATCGTCTCAAATCGGCATCGACCCTCAAGCCAAAGAAGCAGCTGCTTTTGCCGTAATGGCTTGGCTTACCTTGCAACGCAAAAGCAACCATTGTCCGCAAGCAACGGGAGCGAAGAAAAAAGTTATCTTGGGAAGGATTACTTTATGAATGTTAACCGTTTGATTTATCCTGGTTTCTGGTTTGGAAAAACAAAAAAAGAAGAAGCCTTAGAACTGGCCAAACGCGGAGTAGGTGGCTTTTGTATTTATGGCGGCACACGCCAAAGCGTACAGGATTTAGTTAAGCAACTGAAAGAAGCCTCCCCTTTAAAACATCTATTTTTTTGCGCCGATTATGAAGACGGATTAGGCAAATGGATAGAAGGAGAAGATTGGGTTTTATCCAATATGGCAATAGGCGCTTGCCGGAACCAAGAAATCGCTTATCAAAAAGGCCTTACTTTGGCACGAGAAGCGCGAGAAATAGGTATAGATTGGGTGTTTGCTCCGGTTCTGGATTTATGCGATGAGCCAACAAACCCCATTGTAAACACACGCTCTTTTGGTAGTGTTGCTCAACACGTAGCCTCCTTAGGTAAGGCTTTATGTCAGGGGCTTTCTGACGGTGGGGTGTTAAATAGCATCAAGCATTTTCCCGGTCATGGAAGAACGACGCAAGACTCACATTTGGTATTGCCCGTTTTAGAACGAACCCTCCAAGAATTGGAAGAAAACGAATTGATCCCTTTTCAATCTTGTCTTGAACAGGCCGATAGTGTAATGGTGGGGCATTTGTTGCTGCCGACATTAGACAGACAAAATCCGGCTTCTTTATCTAAAAAAATTATTTCTGGTTTGTTAAAAGAAAAAATGGGTTTTGAAAAACTCATTTTTACCGATGCCCTATGCATGAAAGCCATCGGAGAAGAAAAGCAAGCCGCATTGCAAGCCTTACACGCAGGAGCGCATATTTTGCTCAGCGCAGAAGACTCATTGTCTTTGTCTGACTTTTTACAACAACAAAGCGGATTGTCGGAAATTATCACCCAATCTGTTTATCTTCAAGAAAAAGCTTCTCAACAGTTAACCCCCGTCAAAACCGGTCTTCATCCGCGTCACTTCAACCGCTCTTATGCCGCCTCATGCGCCGTATATCAAGGGGAACCCGTCGCTCTTTCCGCAGGAGATACAGTGGCTTATTTAGAATTGGGAAACGAAGAAAACCTAGCCGCTAAGGCCTTTACAGAAACTTTGCTAAAACAAGGAATACTGCTCAAAAAAGCAGGAGAAAAGGCCGATTATTTAATGGTTGTATCTTTTTCTAATTACAAAGCCTTCAAAGGACATATTAATTTGTCTGATAAAGAAAAAGAAATATTGCAATATTGGAGTCAGAAATATTCTTCTTGTTTTGTGAGTTTCGGCAGCCCTTTCGGCACAGAAAACATTGATGCGTTAAAAGCACGATTGTTCCTTTTCTCTCCAGCTCAAGAAGCACAAATTTGCGCGGCAGAAATATTGTTGGGAAAACAAAAACCCAAAGGGATTTGCCCCTTTGGGTCTTCGCAATAAGATTTCATTAATATTGTGTTTTATCTTCTTTAGCCGTCCACTCTTTAAACGGTTCTTCTTGTGTATCTAGCACAATGCGCAGCGTTTTTATTTGACGTTGTTCTTTAGGAACAGCGATCTCATCGTAGATAAATTTATCATCAAACCCATGCTTGGCAGCGGTATGCTGGTCTGCTGCAAAATATAAGGCTTTGGGTCTGGCCCAATATATAGCCCCCAAACACATAGGACAAGGCTCACAAGAAGAATAAATAATACAATCTTTCAACTCAAAAGAACTCAACTTCGCACAGGCCTGACGAATGGCAGAAACTTCCGCATGCATGGTAGGGTCATTGGTTGCTAATACTTGGTTGCTGGCGCGGGCAATAATTTCTCCGTCCTTTACAATAACGGCACCAAACGGCCCTCCGCGACCGGTGCCCACATTTTCCTGTGCTAACCTAACCGCTTCGGCTAAAAACTTTTTATGTTGTTGCATTTCTTTTTCTTCCATAAAATCTCCTTGTTTATGCCCCTATATTATACACTTTTCGCCTTAAAAAACCATTTTTTTCGTGCCGTTTCTGATATTGTCTATCCGTTTGTCTTCTTTTAATATAAAGCGGTTGTTCCCTGCGGTAATAAAAGAAAAATCTTTTCCCCTGATTTGATAAGACAAACAGTCTCTGTCACCTGTATAACCGCGATTTTGCCATAATTTCTTTTCTCTGTTTAAAAGCAAACCCCATTGGGCCTTCACCGTTATATCCCCCAGCACCTGTTCTTCTTGTGGCCAAATGTTCGAAAAAGCAATTATTACTTCTTGCACATCAATATACTTTTTTAGTTTTTCCACTTCTTGCATCTGAGCAGAAATATTTTGATTTATCAACACAGCATCTAACTTTTTACTTCCGGCTTTTAGTAGGGCTTTTGCCAGTTTTTCTCCGTCTATTTCTGCACCGATTAATATGTATTTGCCAGTGGAAGAAGACAGCAAAATACTGTTTTTATTCCAATCATTCAAAAGCCATAATTTGTTGTGAGAGAAACAACTTTCTTGCAATATAAAAATCAAAAAGATACCAAACAAAACAGGTTTATAAATTCTTTTGACAAACTCCCTCTGCGGTAAATGAAAAAGCAAAAAAAGCCCTGCATAATAAATAACAATGCTTCCCATTCTCCATGCGGGGACCACCATCGAAGAAAAAGAACCCTGCCCGAAAAACAAAACCAAACTTTTAAACAACCACAAAGAAAATCCCATCAAAGGTTTTAATAACCAACCAAGATGCAAACACGAAAACGCATAAAACAAAAAACTAACTGCCATCAAAAAAGAGGCAAAAGGCACCAAAAGCATATTAGCAAAGAGGCTCATCCAAGAAACTTTATAAAACACATTGGTAAAAATAGGAAAAAGAGCCAACTGCGCGCTTAAAGTGGCCAAAAAGATTTGAGAAAAAAAGCGCAACCAACGAGGACATTGATAAGAAATATCATAATTATTTAAACAAACCACAATACCCAATGTGGCCAAAAAAGACATTTGAAAACCCGTTTCAAACAAAGAGCAAGGATTAAAAATCAAAATCACCAAACAAGACAGAATTAAACCCTGAAAAACACCACTGTTTCTGTGCAAAATATATCCTAACACCGTACAGACAGACATAAAATAAGCCCTCGTCAGCGGAGCATCAGCACCGGCAATCATGGTATAGATGCCCGCTATAAACAAAGCAATAAAGGCAGTTTTTCGTCTGCTTAAAGAAAACAAACCGCAAAAGGCAAAAACCATCCACGTGACAAAAGCCACATTTCCTCCTGAAGCCACCAACAAATGAATAGCTCCGCTATCTTGAAAAGCCATATATAAGACAGGGTCTATTTGCGTTTTCTCTCCCAGCAAAACTCCGCTGGCGATAGCAGCTAAATCAGCAGGAAAATTCTGCTCAAAAACATTTAAAATATCTTGTCGAAAATTATAAATCCACTGATACAAAAGAGGCGTTTTTTGCAATACATGATATTGAGATACTTTGATTTCAGCAAAAATATTTTTATGGGCTAAGTATTGCCCCCAATCAAAATTACCAAGCAAAGAAACAGTATACGGTTTTTGAAGTTTCCCCGTTAATTGTAATGTCTGTTTCCAAGCGGGAAAATCTTGAGGAAAACGAGCATAAACATATCCTTGCGTTTTCTGGCCATTAGCGGAATATACTTTTAAGATAGCGGTGGCAGAGTGAGATTTAACAGTCGGAAAACTGTCTACTTGCGCCGTCAAGGTAATGTCTGGTGAAGGTATAAAGGCAGAAATATCTTTCTTTGAGGGGTGCGGTTGATAGAAAAAAGACAAACAACAAATATAAAATATCAGCACCCACAAAAGAGGTCTTTTGTAGTGAGTATAGTGCATTAAATTTTAGTCCGGCCTTTTAAAGAATAGAGCAAAGTCATTTCATCTAAATAATCTAAATCTCCGCCTAAAGGAACCCCATATCCTATGCGGCTTACGCGCGGCACCATATCGCGCAACAAATCCGCCAGATACAAGGCGGTGGTTTCCCCTTCGGTGTCCGGATCAGTGGCAATAATAACCTCTTGGACGGGCACTTTGCTCTCTTGCAGACGGGTTAAAAGTTCCTTTATTTTCACATGCTCGGCCCCTTTTCCTTCCATCGGAGAAATAGCCCCATGCAATACATGATAAAGTCCTTTAAAAATACCTGTTTTTTCAATAATTTCAATATTCTGCGGGTCTTCTACTACACAAATAGAACTTGGGTCTCTGTCCGGATCGGAGCAAACTTCACAAAGATCCTTCTCGCTATAAGCATAACAAACAGAACATAACTTTACATCTTGTTTCATTGAAATTACCGCAGAAACAAATTCTTCCACCTCTCCCTGAGGAGCGCGTAAAAAATAGGCGGCAAACCGCTCAGCCTGTCTGGGGCCTACACCCGGCATTCTGCGCAACGCACGAACTAAGCGGTCCAAACTTTGCATACTAGCCCAGCACCTCTCCACCTATTACATCTAAAATACCCTTTAATTCTTCCGGCACTTCCGTTAAAGTTGTTTCTGCTTCGGCTAAATCAGAAAAATCCGCTTTTACAAAAGGCTCCTCTTGGCTGATAAGTTCTTTGTTTACAGAACTTTCCTCCCTCGTCTGAGTAGCTACAGGTTTAGGAGTTTGTTTTGTTTGCATGATCGCAGGCTTTGCCTCAGCAGTAGAAGCTGTTTGAGCAATTTCAAAACGAATTTTCCGCCCGCTTAATGCAAAAGCCTTTTTTTCCAATTCCGGCAATTTGGTTTGCGCCGGTACTTTATAAAATTCCTTCCCTGCACCAAAACTAATGGTCCATTGGTCTTGCTCAAAACGAACGGAGCAATTGGTCATTACATCATAAACAAAAGGACTCTTTTCAAATTCCTTAAGCAGGGCTTTCCACAAAGCATTGTTATCGGTAATTTTAGCGGCTGGTTTTTCTGGCAAAGGGGTTGTTGCTTGTTTTTGCAGCGCAGGAGAAACTGCCGCTGAAAAAGAGGTTTTGGCTTCTTTTGGTTCCGAAAAAGTTGTCTTTCTGACGGCAGAGACTTTCTGTGCCTGTTTTTCAAAATTGGAAATACCACCGGCAGGAGGTGTTTTATTGCCGCAGTCCTTTTCTCCACGTTCCAATGCTTCCAAACGACGGATAAAACCTTCTATATCAAAACAACTTTCCATAATAGTAAACAGCCCTACTTCAGCGCTGATTAACGCATTATCAGAAAATTTTACTTCCTCCGCCAGCTTGTTTATTTTGCGAGACAAAGAGGCTAACAATCCGGCCGAAGTGATTTTGTTAATCTGTTCAGCCCCTTCAAAAGGCACTCCTCCTTGCCCTAAAGAAAAATAAAATAATTCGCCCAAAGCATTTTTTAAATCTTTCAAAAAAGAATTTGCATCAAAACCTTCTGCGCGTAAAGTCTCAAATGCCGCATGCAAAGAGGTATTGTCTTTTTTGATCAAAGCGGTAATCGTTTGATTGAGCAAATCTTGCGGGGTAAGGCCTAACATTTCCCCCACCAATTTATCATCTATTTTTCCGTCAGAATAGGCAATGGCTCTGTCCAATAAAGTCAACCCGTCACGCAAAGCACCGCCTGCATTTTTGGCAATAATGCGGGCTGCTTTTTCCGTTAAATCCAGCCCTTCTGCTTCTGCCAAATCCAATAAATGATTGGTTATCTCTTCCACCGTAATGGGGCGAAAACGAAACGTTTGGCAGCGGCTGGTAATCGTGGCCGGCACTTTATGTTTTTCTGTAGTTGCTAAAATGAAAACAACGTGGGCAGGCGGTTCTTCAATCGTCTTGAGCAACGCATTAAAAGAACTAGCGGAAAGCATATGTACTTCATCTAAAATAAAAACTTTAAAACGATCTCTGGAGGCCGCCAACGCCACCGTATCAATGATAGCCTCGCGTACTTTTTCCACTTGAGTATTAGAGGCGGCGTCCAATTCCAGCACGTCCATATCGGCGCTTTGAGAAATCTCTCTACATTGAGGACACTCCCCACAAGGTTCATCGGTAGGCTTACCGTTTCCGTTGCCGGTGCAGTTTAAGGCTTTTGCCAAGATACGGGCCGTCGTGGTTTTACCACAACCGCGTGGCCCATAAAACAAATAAGCATGGGCAATACGCCCCGATTTCAAGGCATTTTTTAATGTTTTGGAAATGCTTTCTTGTCCCACCATGTCTTCAAACTTTTGGGGACGATATTTATTGGCTAAACTGACATAAGACGTGTTTTCACTCATAAACTAACCTCTAAAAAAACGACGGGCTTGACGTTGGCTTCTTTTAAAATCCAAACTAATAGAGCCGGGCCCCAACAAACACAACGGGCAAAGTGCCGCTACTTGCAACATACATAAAACTACAAAAATTTTATTAGAGGCACCCACAAAAAACACCACACTGCATATCAGCCCAATCAGCAACGACAACATGGCATTCACGCGTGTGTACCAACCCAATAAAAGAAACAACCCTAAAAACAATTCAATAACCACTAAAGCAAAAGATAAAGGTACCACAAAAGGAAAACCCAATGCATTGGCATTTACCAAAAATTCACGCCAATAGAGCAAACTGCCTAAAGCTAAATAAATCATAGATACCCCTGTAAAAAAACGACAAAAAAACATCGCTTTGGAGAAAGCCCTTTCATCAATATTACAATGCAATTTCACATCTGGCATTAGTTTAGACATATTTTATCTTCCTTAAAATTTGGTACTAGCCGATAACGAGAAATAAGTTTTTCTTTGGTCTTTATGGTTTTGTTCAAAAATTTCAACGCCGCCTGTTAATGTCGTATCCTTTATTGTTAATGCCAGCCCTCCCGCTACGGAAACTGTATAATCGCTGCCCAACAAATATTTATAACGCGAATAGACAAGATACGGCGTAATCCACTTGGTCCGATAGGCCACACGCGCAGCGGCAATATCACGCACAAACCCTTGTACCACTGCCGTCATGAACGGAATTTCCGTCCAGTTAGAAGCCACTTCTTCTCTAGGCTTATCACTATATTTTATCACTTTATCATAGCGTGCTTGCACAAAAAATCGTTCCAACTCAGCCCCTGCTTCCAATGCAGCGGCATTTGCGACGGTTCTAAATATATACCCCAAAGGTTCCCCTGTGGCATAGGAATCAATTCTATAACGGGCTTGCCCCACATTTAATTTAACATAAGGGTTTTGAAAAATACCGCAATGATAGCACAAGGTATATTTGGCTCCTGCTCCATAGGCTACCTCCTGAAAACCTAACCGTTCAGGGATATATTCCGCTCCGACGGCTATCAACAGATTATCGCTCCATTCATATTGTAAATTTAAGGCAAATTTAGTGGTTGCACCGGATTGATCTTCTTCGCGGTCGCTCATGCGGTAATAACCGACGGTAGGACGTAAAATAACCCCATTATCCAAATCTAATTTATAATCTCCGCGCATGGCGGCATAGCCGTTATCTCCGTTTACTGCAGCAAAATGGAGCTGCCCGTAGCAACAAGCTAACGGGCAGACCATTAAAACCAAGAGTAATACAACTTTGAAGCGAAACATTATTTTTTAGCTTTAGCTTCTTTGGCTTTCAAAGCAGCAATCTTTTTGTCTTCATCTTGTAAGAATTTGACATAGTTGGTTGCTTTGCGTTTTTTCCACGCACCTTTGTGATAACCGTAACCGATGATCAACGGAATCAAGGTCGTGCATTCGCCATAAACCATTTGTTCCAAGGCGGTGGAAACTTTACCCCAAGAAGAAGCTTCTTTCAAGGTAGAACCGGACAAGGCACCATCGCGTTCATCGGCTACGGTGATTTGTACGGCATATTTGTGCATCGGACAATCGGCTCCCAAAATTTCGGCAGCTACTACGGTATCTTGAGCAAAGTTCTTCGGCACGCCGCCAGAGAACATCATCAAGCCGGTTTCTTTGGCTTTCATTTTGATTTTGGTGAGTTCCAAGAAATCTTTAGCACTATCGATAGATACGTGAGCGGTCGGGTGTTCGGTTTGGTGAGCTACAAAACCGAAACCGGCAGAACAGTCGGAGAAAGCCGGTACAAATACGGGTACACCATATTTGTAAGCATTATAGACCACACTGTCTTTGCCTTTTTTGTTTTGTTCCAACCATTTACCCATTTCCCAGATAAATTCGCGGGAAGAGTACGGGCGGGGTTCTAATTCTTCACAGATTTGGTGAATGGTTTCATCGCAGACTTTCAATTCATCTTCGTTGATGTAGGTATCGTAGATGCGGTCAATGTGTAAGTCGCGCAAAAGGTTGTCATCAGCGTTGTGAGGGGTGCCCAAATAGTGTTTATAACCTAAAGCTTCAAAGAAGTCTTGGTCTACAATGTTGGCGCCGTTAGAAACGATAGCATCCACCATTTTGTTTTGGATCATGTCTACAATAATTTTTTTCAAACCAGCAGAAATCAAAGAACCGGCGATACATAAAATAACGGAGCAGTTCTTATCAGAGAGCATCTGATGATAAATTTTGCTGGCGCGAGCCAAGTCGCGGGAAGAATACGCCATAGATTCAAAGGCCTCTACCATAGGAACAACATTATATTTTTTCATATCAATGTGTTTAATGGTGGCTTTGAGGAAGTCTTTTTGCGTGAGTTTTGCCATTTTTTTCTTACACCTCGTATGGTTGATTTTTTGCGCCCAAAAAGACGCGTTTTTTCTTTCCGATTTCTCGTAATATAAATTATATGAAAAATAAATCTTTTTTCATAGTAAAATATAAGAAATTAAGGATAAAAATTTTTCATCAAAAATTAAGCACGCAAAAAAGGAGATTTTATGTATCCCGAAATTCAAAAACAAGACCCCGAAGTTTTTGCCGCTATTTCTTCTGAATTAAACCGTCAACGTCATAAATTAGAACTGATCGCTTCTGAAAATTTTACTTCTTTGGCTGTTATGCAGGCGCAAGGCTCTGTGCTTACCAATAAATACGCCGAAGGGTATCCTGCCAAACGTTATTATGGCGGTTGCGAACATGTAGACACGGTGGAAAATTTGGCCATTGAACGCGCCAAAAAGATTTTCGGCGCGGAGCATGCCAATGTACAACCTCACTCCGGTGCACAAGCCAATATGGCGGTGTACTTTGCTTTGCTTCAACCGGGAGATACCGTCTTAGGCTTGAACCTTTCTCACGGGGGTCACTTAACGCACGGACACCCGATGAACTTTTCGGGCAAACTTTACAATATTGTAGCCATGAATGTGCGCCAAGATACCGAAGAAATAGATTATGAAGAAGCCGCCCGACTGGCTCAAGAACACAAACCCAAACTGATTTTTGCCGGAGCGTCCAACTATTCCCGCGTGTTTGATTGGAAAAAATTGCGTGAAATTGCTGACTCTTGCGGTGCTTATTTAGCCTGTGATGTGGCTCATTATGCAGGGCTTATCGCTGCCGGAGAATATCCCAACCCCGTACCATTTGCAGATGTTGTGACAACCACTACCCATAAAACATTGCGTGGTCCGCGCGGTGGGTTGATTTTGTGCAAAGAAAGTTTAGCCAAAGCTATCAACTCTTCTGTATTTCCGGGAGTGCAAGGCGGGCCTTTGATGCATGTTATAGCGGCTAAAGCCGTCTGCTTTGGGGAAGCCTTAACTCCGCAGTTTAAAGCATATCAACATCAAGTAATGCTCAATGCAAAAACATTGGCAAAGGCTTTGCAAGAAAAGGGATACCGCTTAGTGGCCGGTGGCACAGATAGTCATGTAATGTGCTTAGATCTACGTGCCAAAGGGATTACCGGAAAAGTGGCAGAAGCGGCTTTGGACAAAGCAGGCATTACCGCTAATAAAAATACGATTCCCTTTGACCCTGAAAAACCCTTTGTCACCAGTGGTCTGCGCATCGGTACGCCTGCCATTACCTCGCGCGGTATGAAAGAAGAAGATATGGCATACGTAGCAGACTTTATCGACCGAGCTATTGCTCATCACGACGATGATGCTTATCTGGCAGGCGTGGCCCAAGAAGTGGAAAATTTCTTAGAAAAATTTCCGCTTTATCCAAGTTTAGGATAAAAACTAAAATCCCGCTCAAAAGAGCGGGATTTTTTATTGTTCTACAGGTACAAGATCTATTGCCACATTTTGTCTATCAAGTGTTTTTGCTCCCGGGAAAAATAGACCAATAACAGGAAATATAAACAAAATAGTACCTACAATATCAAGGATTCCTGTAGTACTAATTTCATTGTCAATAGAACTATATCCCGGATAATATCCTTTTGCCTTTACCATAATTTGAACATCTCTATTTCTTTTAGCACTAAATTCTGCATGATTTCCGCGACCGATTAATTCTCCGTTTGCATAAATTTCCGCTGTAGGAGTAGCCGTCATTACCGTCACTCTTTGACGGGAACCTACAAACGCAGAGCAACCTGTTAGGTAACTAATCATTAAAAAAATTGCTACTAATTTCTTCATTTTTTTCTCCTTTTAAAGTTTTCTAGTAATAATTATACCAAAACTCATTTGGGTAAAGGCTGAGCGTAAAAGCAACATAGGAGAAAACTTTATGTTTTCTCCTATGTGCGAAATCTAAACAACTGTAAAAGCCGTTAATAAAACAAGCCGTTATTACTTCACCATCACAAACGGCATATCTCCGCTGCCCATATAATGCGGCATTCTGCCGTCCCATTTTTCAATGGCTTTGAGTTGCGCTTCCACTTGGCGGAGTTTAATCAAATTGTCGGATACTACTTCCCTTTGCAAGCGCAAAGATTTGGCTTCCGCTTCGGCCTGCAAAATTTTTTGTTCTGCTTCTTTTTTCACTTTTTCCACTAAATTGGTGGCGCGTTTGGCTTCTTGCTCGGCAATTTGTTTTTCTTCTACTGCTTTTAAAAACTGCGGAGAAAACTCAAAATTGGTAATAGCAATATCGGACACGATAACTTGTTTTTCTTTCATCTTTTCTTTCAAGATTTGGTCCAATTCTTTGGCCACTTGTACGCGGTTAGAAATCAAACTATCGGCAGAATATTTGGCAATAACGGCTTTGGTCCATTCTTCCACCATTGGGCGCAAAATGGTGTTGGTATAGTCCGGCCCCAAGTTGCGATAAATGGAAATGATGGTTTCGGGCATAATGCGGTGATTAATAGCCAAGCGAAGACCTACCGTCTGCAAATCTTTTGAAAAGGCTTCCGTATCAAAAGAATCTTTTTTAATACGTACGGAAAATTTTTCCACCTTATCAATCAAAGGCAGTTTCAGATGAAGTCCTTCGGTATAAGATCCCACCAACTTACCAAAGCGAAGTTTCACTGCTACGCTACCGGCCGGCACCGTAAAATACGAGCCTAAAGCCACCACTATTAAAGCCAAAATAATAATGGGGGCAATATACTTCTTTACTTCTATTTTTTTTATCGTCACATTTTTCATAAATATTTCCTTGTTAGAATATATATAAAGATTAGATGTCGTAAGAGAAAATCTTACTTTCAAACGGTTTTAACTCTATGCTAAAACCTTGCTGTTGCATTTGTGCAGTAAAAGGCACTTCCGCTTTGGAGAATTCTTCTATCAAGGCTTTCCCTTCCCCACCGGCGGCTTTCAGTTTCAGATAGCATTTTACGGGCTTATCGCTATAATTAATCAGCACCGTAGAGGCTGTGTTCATTTGTTTCCATGTCCAACACAAAATATTACGGTAGCTTTCATCTTCTTCCGCCACCGGCCCAACGGAAGTTAAAGACCATTGACCGCCATGAAAAGCAGGTTTGGAAGCAATTTGTAAAAGTTTTTCGTAATAAGAACGAATTTGTTCATCCGGTTCAAATGTGGGATATATGTACTGAACGGGTACACGCGAAGGACGACCCAACATTTGATATAAATAAACCATGCGAGCACCGGGCAACGTGGCGATAATTGTGCTGGCCGCTAAGGATTTTTCCCGCCCAAAGGCCTTGATGGCATCTTCTTCATCATGGTTGGAAGTAAAGCGAATAGAACGCATTTGGAACAAATGCTCTGCACCTAAATGCCCTTTAATATTTTCGGGATTGGAAAAGCGAAGACGGTCGTAAAGCACTTTGTCATAGGTATAGTCAAAGCCCAATTCTTGGATTTCCCATTCCAAACCCCAATATACTTCTGCTATAAACGTAAACTGCGGATATAGGGCACGCACACTCTGCAAAGCCTCTGCCCAAAATTCAGTACGGGGCAACTCTCCTCCGATAAATTCCCACCAAGTATCCCGATGTACCTTGTTTAAGGAAAGCATGGCCATATCACACCGCACACCGTCGCACATATCTGCTACTTTGAGCAGATTTTTAATCATAAAATCACGCGTTTTAGGATTAAAATAGTTAAGTTGTGCCGTATCCGTCCATGGGGCGAAATAAGGATCTCTTCCATGTGCAATCCATTTGCCGTTTTCGGTTTTAAAAAACCAATCTCTATGCATATGCGGCTCATGGTCTGCCGTATTAATATATAAATCAGGATCGGAAGATACGAAAGGACAATCGATAGCGGTATGATTGGAAACAAAATCTAAAAATAAAGAAATGCCCATTTCGTTTAATTTTTGACGCAAAGCCTTTAAACTTTCGTTTCCGCCCAAATCTTCTGCTACTTCATAATCGTAAATAGCATAAGGAGAGGCAATAATATCTTCCGTTTTAAATTCTGGATTAACTTGACGGACTTGTTCTTTAATATCCGGATGAGAACGGGCAATTTCACCTGCTTGGGGACTTTGTTTCCACACACCCATCAACCAAATGGCATCAAACCCGCTCTTTTTAAAGGAAAGCCAATAATGTTCGGGGATTTCATGTAAAGCAAAATGCCGCCCATGATTGGCCTGTAAACGGGTCAACCATGCACGAGTATTAATTTCTAAAATATGCGGATTTGTCCTCATCATATATTCCCCAAATATTTTATAG
Source organism: Elusimicrobiaceae bacterium (assembly GCA_017520185.1). NCBI lineage: Bacteria > Pseudomonadati > Elusimicrobiota > Elusimicrobia > Elusimicrobiales > Elusimicrobiaceae > Elusimicrobiaceae bacterium. The sequence continues at coordinate 39,012 of JAFXGO010000026.1, forward strand.
CACTTTATAAGTAGATTGTAAAGTTTTTCATTGATTAAATCTACTTCTAAAAAACCCCGAGAAAACTCGGGGTTTTTGAAAGATTTTATTTATCTTCTTCGGCTTCTTCTTCGTCTTTGACCACCGGAGCGATACGAGCTATTTTGTCTCCTTCCTCCAGTTTCACCAGACGTACGCCCTGAGCATTGCGCCCGACAGAACGAATTTCTTCACAGCGGATACGAATCGTCATACCCTTTTCTGTGACGACCATTAAGTCTTTGGTTTCGTCTACCAGTTTAATACCCACTACTTCACCGTTGCGTTCGCTGGTTTTGATAGTAATCACACCCATACCGCCACGATGTTGGCGTCTATATTCACCAAAGCCGGTGCGTTTGCCGTATCCGTTTTCACAGACGGATAGCACATCCGGTTCTTGGCCTTGAGGTACTTGTTCCATCCCTACCACCAAGTCATCGGCTTGCAAGAAGATAGAGCGCACACCTTTGGCCGGACGGCCCATCGCACGCACTTGGTTTTCGTCAAAACGGATTGATTTGCCGTTCTTGGTGGCTACGATGATATCAGAGTTTCCATACGTCATTTGCACACTGATTAACACATCTCCTTCTTCCAATCCAATAGCAATAATACCCGTTTTGCGAATATTGGCAAATTCACCCAATTCCACGCGTTTAATCGTGCCCATGCGTGTACACATGGTTAAATAAGATTTTTCACCTTCGTTCTTTTTCGGATTAAAGTCCTCAATAGATACGGCAGAGGTCACTTTTTCTTCTCCGTTTAGTTGCAACAAGTTGACTAAGGCTTTACCCTTAGACATACGGTTGCCTTCCGGAATTTCAAAAGCACGCAAAGCAAATACGCGTCCGCGATTGGTAAACATCAAGATAGTGGCATGAGAAGAAGTAATAAACAAATGTTCCATAAAATCTTCTTCTTTGGTTTTTCCGCCGATAATTCCTTTTCCGCCTCTGTTTTGGCTCTTATAAGTGGAAAGAGGAATACGTTTGGCATAACCATCGTTAGAGATAGTGATCACCACATCTTCTTTTTCAATCAAATCTTCCATAGAGAATTCTGTCATATCCGGACCAATTTCCGTACGACGTTCATCTCCATAGTTCTTTTTGAGTTCTGCCAATTCCGAAACAATAATGTCCAAGATTTTTTGCGGATCAGCCAAAATACCTTGCAATTCGGCAATCAGTTTTAAAAGTTCCTTTTGTTCTTGCTCAATAGCCGCGCTGGACAATTGCGTAAGTTGATGCAAACGCATATCTAAAATGGCTTGAGCTTGAACTTCGGAAAGATTAAATTTGTTCATCAAAGCCAATTTTGCCGTTGGAACGTCTTGGGAGGAGCGGATAATGGCCACCACTTCGTCCATATTGGCAATGGCAATGAGTAAGCCAGACAAAATGTGTTCGCGGCGGATGGCTTTGTTCAAGTCAAATTTCGTGCGGTTGGTGACGATTTCTTGACGGTGTTTTACATAGGCTTTCATCACGTCTTTTAAAGACAAGATACGCGGACGACCATCTACAATGGCCAACATATTTACTGCAAAAGAAGTTTGAAGTTGCGTATGTTTGAATAAGTGATTAAGCACCACTTGGGCATTTCCGTCACGCTTTACTTCTATCACCAAGCGCATACCTCGACGGTCCGACTCATCGCGAATATCGGAAATATCAGTAATCTTTTTATCGCGAACCAAACCCACAATACTCTCAATCAAAGAAGTTTTATTCACCATGTAGGGGATTTCCGTCACTACAATGGCTTCACGTCCGCCTTTTCTTTCTTCAATTTCCGTTTTGGCTTGTACTTTTACACTACCGCGACCGGTTTCAAAATATTCGTAAATACCTCTGGTACCGCGAATAATAGCACCTGTAGGGAAGTCCGGTCCTTTAATGATTTTCATCATTTCTTTGGTGGTAATGGCCGGATTTTTGATATATTCAATAATGCCGTCACATACTTCGCCTAAATTGTGAGTAGGAATATTGGTAGCCATACCTACGGCAATACCGGAGGAACCGTTCACAAGCAAAGCAGGCACTTTGGCCGGCAAGACGGAAGGTTCTTCCAAAGATCCGTCATAGTTAGGAATCATTTTGACGGTATCTTTATCCAAATCGTTTAACATTTCATCAGAAATTTTTTGTAAACGACACTCTGTATAACGCATGGCGGCGGCGGAGTCACCATCGATAGAGCCGAAGTTTCCCTGTCCGTCTACTAACGGTTGACGAATAGAGAAATCCTGTGCCATACGTACTAAGGTATCATATACGGCTGTATCGCCGTGCGGGTGATATTTACCGAGTACGTCACCTACGACACGGGCGGATTTTTTATAGGGTTTATTATATTTTAAACCCATTTCATTCATAGAATAAAGCACACGGCGGTGTACCGGTTTCAAACCGTCACGTACATCCGGCAAAGCACGCCCCACAATTACGCTCATAGCATAATCAATGTAATAAGAACGCATCTCATGTGCAATATCGCGTTGTTGAATATTACCAAACAAATCTACATTTGTTTCTTGCGGCTCTTGCACCGCACCCGTCAATTCTTCGCTCATTGTTTATAAGCTCCTGTAAAACGTTTAAAATCTTCCCCCGCTCGATGAGAGAGCGGGGTTTTATTAAATATCTAAGTTCTTTACTTCTAACGCATGCGATTGAATAAAATCGCGGCGCGGCTCTACTTTATCACCCATTAACATTGTGAAAGCATGTTCGGTATCCGCTACGTCATTAATTTTCACTTGAATGAGTTTGCGTTTGGCAGGATCCATCGTAGTTTCCCATAATTGTTCGGGGTTCATTTCACCCAAACCTTTATAACGCTGAATAGTAGCACCAGAAGAAGCGGCATCTTTTACGGCTTTTAAAAGCTCTACCAAACTAAACACCATTGTGGTATTTTTTCCGCTGGCAACGGTAAAGAGCGGAGTGATGCGTTCTTTTTCGTTTTCAATTCTGGGGTATTGTGCAAAAGAATAACCAAAACTTTCCAATTTCTTTTCACAAGCCAACAATTTACCGAATTCAAACAGACTTTGGTGTTCCGGTTGTAAACCTTCATCATCAATGGTTTGTATATCTACACCGTCCGCCATCATTTCTTCTTTCTTTTCTAAAACATATTGATCGGCATAGGTTTGATATTCAGACTCTTCAAAGAAATAGCGATAGCCACCGCTTTGTAAAGGAATGCGATATACCGGCACACGACCTTCGGCCAAGAAGGCTTGGAAATCTTGCAAGGTAATATTTTTGATTTCCAACGTAGCCAATACATCTTCTATATCACGTAATACTTTAAGCAAATCTCTAAGTTGATCGTGATTAATAACAACGCCTTCTTTGTTGTTTACCGTCACAGTAGCTAAACCTTCTTTCATTAGCCACTGTTGCATTTGTTCTTCGGTTTGTAAGTATTGTTCAGATTTTCCTTTCTTTACTTTATACAAAGGAGGTTGAGCCAAGTATACGTGTCCGGCTTCAATTAACGGACGCAGTTGGCGATAGAAGAAAGTTAAAAGTAAGGTAGAGATATGTTGTCCGTCTACATCAGCATCAGCCATCAAAATAATTTTGTGATAGCGAAGTTTGGTAATATCAAAACCACCTTCTCCTTCACCTACACCTGTACCTACGGCAGCAATTAAATCACGCACCGTATCGCTGGAGAGAATTTTCACCAAAGGTGCTTTTTCTACGTTCAAGATTTTACCGCGCAACGGTAAAATGGCTTGAAATACGCGGTCACGCCCTTGTTTGGCAGAACCACCGGCAGAATCACCTTCTACCAAGAAGATTTCGCATTTTGCGCTGTCTTTTTCTTGACAATCGGCCAATTTCCCCGGTAAACCGCCACCTTCAAAAGCCCCTTTACGACGGGTTAAGTCACGTGCTTTTCTGGCGGCTTCGCGCGCTACAGCAGCATTTATACATTTTTCACAAATGGCACGAGCCGTTTTCGGGTTTTCTTCAAAGAAAGTGGATAAAGTTTCGCTAACAATAGAGCGGACTACACCTTCAATTTCAGAGTTTCCTAATTTAGTTTTCGTCTGTCCTTCAAATTGAGGATGAGGAATTTTAACAGATAGTACAGCTGTTAAACCTTCTTTAATATCATCACCGCCGACAGATACGTCTTTGTGTTGTTTAGATAAATTATTACTCTTAATATATTCATTAATCAAACGAGTCAAAGAAGATCTAAAACCTGTTAAGTGCGTACCGCCTTCAATGGTATTAATGTTATTAACGAAAGAAAACACGTTTTCACTGTATCCTTCGTTATATTGAATAGCAAAAGATACATAATTATCCCCGATAGTCTTAGTTAAATAGATAGGTTCGGGATTAATAACGGTTTTATTGGTATTTAAATATTTGGCAAATTGAGAAATACCGCCTTCATAATGGAATGTGACCGTTTTTGCTTCACCACGTTCATCTGTAAAAATAATTTTTACACCTGCATTTAAGAAAGCTAACTCACGTAAACGATTTGCAATCGTTTCATATACAAAAGCCACTTCTCCGAAAATTTCTTTATCGGCATGGAAGGTCACTTTGGTACCATGTTCTTGCGTAGTACCTACTTCCTCTACTTTCGTCATGGCTTTACCGCGTTTATACAACTGACGATAAATTTTACCGTTTTTCTTTACTTGTACTTCTGTTTCTTCAGACAAAGCGTTCACACAAGATACACCTACCCCGTGTAAACCACCGGATACTTTATAAGCACCGCTGTCAAATTTACCGCCGGCGTGAAGAACAGTCATTACTACTTCCAAAGCGCTTTTTTGGCGAAGTTTAGGATCTTTGGCACCCGTCATCAAATCCACCGGAATACCGCGTCCGTCATCTTCTACAGAACAAGTCATATCATCTTTAATAGTGACTTTAATAGTAGTGGCACCACCGGCTAAAATTTCGTCTACGGAGTTATCCACAACCTCATAGACCAAGTGATGCAAACCCGGCAGTCCTGTAGAACCTATATACATAGCAGGACGTTTACGTACTGCTTCTAAACCTTCTAAAACTTGAATTTTAGATGAGTCATACTGCTTCTTTTCTTCTTCACTCATTACTGGCTCCTAGATCCTTCACAATTTCTATTTTTTCAATCCATGGCTTGTCAAAATATTTATTTAATTCTTTTATAAGTCCGTCTCGACGACCTATTAATTCATTTCTAGCCACAGACAAACGTACTGATATATACAATGTATTGTCTTTTACAGCCGTTAATTTCCAAAATTTTTCCTTATCCGCTACCAACCTTGTCCACACATGGTCTAAAATCATCAGTTTATTTAATTTGGAATTTAATTTATTATATTTTCCATTTAATTCTGATGTTTTTTTCCATATTTCCTTAGGTTTAGCACCGAATTTCACTTATATCCTCACCGGCATAATGACGTATTTTAATTCTTCATTTTCCACCGGTTCAATAAGTACCGGTTGAGAAGCATTAACAAAAGAGAAATTTACTTTCTCACTACCTACATTTTTTAGTACATCAATAATATATTGAGGATTAAAAGCGCAATCAAAAGCTTCTTGCGTATATTCAATAGGTAATTCGTCGGTAAATTCCATATTTTGAGATGTAGAAGAAATAGTCATAGTATTATTTTCTATATGAAATTTGACAGTTTTTCCAAACTCACCCGAACATAAAGCCGCGCGACGAGTAGAAGCTAATAACTCTTTGGTAAAAACATCAAAAGATATGTTTTTCTTATTAGGAATTACTTGTTTGTAGTTTGGAAAATTCCCTTCAATCAAACGAGAAATAAAGGTAGTTTCATTCATTTGAAAACTAACTTGATTAGAAGCTACATTCACATGAATTTGAGTATCTTTATCCGGTTTAGCTAAAGAGATAAAACGAACTACTTCATTTAAAATTTTAGTAGGAATAATAATTTTAAATTCACCGGAATCCGGTAAAGCAGCATGAGAAGCTACTGCCAAACGTCCACCATCGGTAGCAACTACTTCAAATTTTTCAGCGGTATTACTCCATAAAAGGCCGTTTAAAATATAACGAGTTTCCTGTGTAGAAGCAGAAAAGGCCGTTTTATCTATCATATTTTGTAATGCTAAAGGACTTAATACCATGCTGCCTGTTTTTTCAATTTCGGGAATGGCCGGATATTCTGATTTAGGAGTACCTATAACCCAAAATTTACTTTTACCAGATTTAATATGAAATTTATTATTTTCACCGGTATAGAGATTAATTTCTTTACCGTCAGGAAGATTTTTAATAATATCAGAAAAATCCTTCATCGGTACAGTTATACTTCCTTCTTCTTCAATCTCAGCAGAAATATAATGTACAGTGGCCATTTCCATATCAGTACGAACTAATTTTAATTTGTTTTCCTGAGTTTCAATTAAAAAGTTATGCAAAATGGGCAACGTAGTACGGGAAGATGAACCCGTAGAAATAACCTGAATACCTTCCAAAAGAGTTTCTTTAGTAATATTTATTTTCATATTCTTATTATTCCTATTATATGTCCTGTTGATGGTGTGGATTTTGTTAATTTATCTATATAAATCTGTTATCTTACTTGTTAATAAGTCTGTTAATTTATAAACATCATAAACATAACTTTTGTTTATAGACTGTTTGTTTTTGGTTTTTCCCCAAATTATCCACTTTTTCTATTTGTTATCCACAGCTTTAATATCACTTAAAATTCGGTTAATTTCAGCTGCGAAAAAGGGATCGTTTTTTATTTTATCTTTTACCAAATCACGGGCATGAACTACAGTACTGTGATCTCTGTTAAATTCTCTGCCTATTTCCGATAAAGACATATCCGTCAGAGACGTCGTTAAATAAATAGCTATTTGTCTGGGCCATGCAATAGATTGCATTTTACGTTTAGAACTAAAATCTTCTATTTCTATTTTGAAATATTTACCCACTACTTTTTTAATAGTGTGTACGTTTACGGCTAAACGTTTTTCTTCTAAAGTTAAGATATCTGCTAATAATTCTTTTGCAATAGCAATGGTAGGTATTACTCCATGCATATCACAATAAGACATAAGTCTAAATAAAGCCCCTTCTAATTCACGTATATTGGTTTGTATGCCTTCAGCAATAAAAGCCAAAACATCATCTCCAATATCAAAATTAATAGATTCTCTTTTTTGTCTTAAAATGGCGATACGTGCTTCAAAATAAGGTTTTTTAATCTCACAGGTAGGTCCGGACAATAAACGAGATGAAAGACGTTCGTCTAAATCTAATTGTTGAGGGGTTCTGTCAGAAGATAAAACAATCTGTTTACTGCTTTCAAATAAAGCATTAAATGTATGGAAAAATTCTTGAACACTTACTTTGTCGGATTTTCCGGCGACGAATTGAATATCGTCCATTAATAAACAATCTAAAGATCTATATTTTTTGCGGAAATTTTCCGTTGCACTGTATTGGATAGCTTCTACATATTCTGCCACAAATTCTTCCGCAGACATATATAATACTTTAGCACTCGGATTATTTTTTAAAATTTGGTTTCCGATAGCATGTAATAAGTGGGTTTTTCCTAATCCCGGAGTGGAATAAATAAATAAAGGATTATGAGATCTATCTCCTAATTTATTAGCCGCTGCCTGAGAAATTTTATAAGCAAAGCGGTTAGACGGAGATTCAATAAAATTATCAAATTGATATAAAGAGTTTAAACGGGAAGGAAAAAGATTTTTTTTGATAACCGGCGCAACAGAAACCGCCTGAGGGGCAGATACAGGGCTTTGATTTTCTTCTCCAACAGATTGAATAGTTTCTTTAATTTCTTTAATAATATAGGTAATAGAAATCTCTAAACCGGTATGTTTTAAAAAAGCATCTTTAATTATATTTTCGTAGCGGTTTTGTATTGTTTTTTGCCAAAAAGTGTTAGGCAATTGTATAGATAAATTAGTATTATCCAACTCAAATACGGCAGGTCTAATCCACATATCATAGGTATCTTTGCCTAAAATTGTTTCTAATTCTTTAAAAATAGGAGATAATTGTTCATTAGATTGTAGATTGTCCACTTCGAGTTCCGCCTAAAAATAATATATATTAAATCTTATCAATTATAAAATCCAACGTCAACTATAAAAAATACAGTTTTACGGTTTAAATCACAAAAAACCCCTAAAATTCTTGTTTTTTAAAAAAATGGCTATTTACCCCTTTAAAAATAATAAAAACTTTTAATTTTTTAATTTAAACGATAAAACGTAAAAAAATATATTTATCCACAAGATATTATCAATTTTTTCTAATACTTTTTTGTTGCTTGTTTATTTTAAAAATAAAATTTATACTAAAAATCATATAAATATGATATAATTTAATAAGAAAAATTCTTATTAATAATAAAAAGGGGGAAGAATATGCCGAAACTTTATGAAATTTATAAATGTGATGTTTGTGGAAATATAACAGAAGTAGTGCATGGTGGAAAAGCAGAAATGTTTTGTTGTGGTAAACCTATGACACTTCAAGTGGCGGGTACAGTAGAAGCCTCTACGGAAAAACATATTCCGGTGATAGAAAAAATAGAAGGCGGTTTTAAAGTAAAGGTAGGAGAAGTAGAACATCCGATGATTGACTTACATTATATAGAATGGATAGAATTAATAACAGAAGATGGTCTTGTATTACGTAAACATTTAAAACCGGGTGATAAGCCGGAGGCTGTATTTATGTGTGATGCTACAAGAGTGACAGCCAGAGAATATTGTAATCTTCACGGATTATGGAATAAAGAGATTTAATCATATCCTTATCAAAAATAGGAAATCAATAAGATAGTAAGGAGAAACTATGAAGGCAGTTAAAATTACAGATAAAGTATATTGGGTAGGGGCTATTGATTGGAATATTCGTGATTTTCATGGATATTCGACAAAACAAGGAACTACATATAATGCTTTTTTGATTTTAAGCGAAAAACCTACCTTAATAGATACCGTTAAAAAAGAATTTTATCCGGAAATGATGGCACGTATTCAAAGTGTAATTGATCCGAAAAAAATCAAGATTATTATTTCTAACCATTCTGAAATGGATCATTCCGGTGCTTTACCTGAAACAGTAGCCGCTATAGAGCCGGAAGAAGTGTATTGTTCGGATATGGGTCATGTGGATTTAACGGAACAACTTTATCCTAATTTTGAAATGAAAGTTGTAAAAACGGGTGATAGAATTGATGTGGGAGGAGATACTATTTCCTTTGTAGAAGCCCGCATGTTGCACTGGCCTGATAGTATGTTTTCTTACTTAGAAAAAGAAAATATTTTATTTACCAATGATGTATTTGGTATGCATTATGCTACCGGTAAATTATTTGACGATGAAAACAATGAGATAGATTGGCTCTACGAAGCAGAAAAATATTATGCCAATATTGTATTGCCTTATTCTGATATTGTATTACGCTTTTTAGACAATGTAAAAAAAATGGGTCTTGCTCCCAAAGTCATTGCTCCGGATCATGGTTTTATCTGGAGAAAAGATCCTGCCAAAATTATCAGTTTATATGAAAAATGGGCTACACAGGCACCGAATAATAAAGCTGTCGTCGTCTATGATACAATGTGGGGAAGTACTCAAAAGATGGCCGAATATGTGGCAGATGGTCTTAGGGAAGGCGGCACAGAAGTAAAATTAATGTCTATGCATTCCTGCCATAGAAGTGATGTTGTGACGGAATTGTTAGACAGTAGTGCTTTAGTTATTGGAAGTCCTGTATTAAATTCAGAAATTTTTCCGGCGATGGCAGATGTTTTGTGTTATTTAAAAGGTCTTAAAAAGAAAAATTTAGTAGGTGCGGCTTTTGGCTCTTATGGTTGGAATCCTGCTCCTATTAAATCATTGGAAGAAACATTAAAGGCCATGAAAGTGGAGCAAGTTTATCCGACGGTCACTTCCAAATTCGTACCCAATGCCGATACATTACAGGCATGCCGTCAAATGGGATTAACGATTAGTCAGAAAATTGCCGAAAAATTGAAATAAGGGTTTTTTATGAATCAAAATTTTATTGACGGATTAAATTGTATTACTTATGGTTTATATATAGTGTCATCGTCTTTTGAAGGTAAAGACAGTGCTATGATTGTAAATACGGTTTTTCAAGTCAGTGCAGAACCACCAAAAGTTGCTATATCTGTTAATAAAGAATGTTTGACTCATGAAATTATCCAAAAAAGCCATGTTTTTGCCGCTATGCCTTTGGAACAAAAAACAGATCTTCCTTTTATAGGTAGATTTGGTTTTCGTACAGGACGTAATTTTGATAAATTTGCCGGTATTGACATAAAACGTTCCTCTTCAGGGATGCCTATTGTGCAAGAACATACACTTAGTTTTATAGAAGTAAAAGTAGAACAAGAAGTAGATGTGGGGACTCATACCATGTTTATAGGTACGGTGCAAGAGGCAAGATGTTCCTCTTTACATCAAGAACCCTTAACATATGAGTATTATCATAAAGTTATTAAAGGGAAAGCACCTAAAGGTGCCACCCATCTTTAAAATAATTGGAGGAAGTTATGAAATATATTTGTGAAATTTGTGGTTATACCTATGATCCCGCCGAAGGAGATGCTACCAAAGGTATTGCTGCTGGTACGAAATTCGAAGATCTGCCGGCCGATTGGGTTTGCCCCGTCTGTGGAGTAGGTAAAGATCAATTTAAACCGGCAGAATAAGTACTTCGGTTTTAATGATTTAAAAAGCACAAAACAAAAAATGTTTTGTGCTTTTTATTATTTAATATTCATAGAAATTATGGTAAAAATTATAACTATAATCGGTAATTTATACTTTGTATGCCAGCTTGTTTGATAATCTTTATTTCATAAAGGACAAAGGGATAAGATCCAATATCAAAAAAAATACTTAATTGCTTTTTTATGTTCTCAAATTCAGAAAATTCAAAAGAAAATAAATCCATTAAATTTTAATATCTGTTTGTAGAAAAACACAACCGGAAATTAGAAAATATATGCAAAATATATATATTATTTTTTTATATAAATCTCCTTTTTTATACTATATGAAAGAATATAAATATAACTTTGCTATAATAAATACATGAAAATTCTCTATGTTTCCACTTCTACGGATATGGGTGGAGCCGAAACGTCTTTGCGTTCTTTGGCTCTAACCGCTAAAAATGCCGGACATACTGTTAAAATTATTTCTTTAAAACCGTTAGGATCCGTCGGAAAAGATATTATTTCTCAAGGGATAGAAGTTATTTCTTTGAATTTAAAATCTAAAGCCAATATGCTGGAAAATGCAGGAGTTTTTGCAAGACTTTTGCAGGAAATAGAAATTTTTAATCCGGATATTGTGCATGCTCTTTTATTTAGAGCCATACAGTTTTGTCGTTCTGCAAAGAAAAAATTATCTTTTAAGTTAATAACTACCCCCCATTATGATTTATCCAAAAAAAATTATTTTTTACGTCTGTGGGATCGTTCTTTAAAAGATATGGATGATATAAGTTGTGCAGAATCTCAGTCTACGGCTGATTTCTTAACACATAAACAGAAATATAAAGAAGATAAAGTTTTTTTAATCCAAAATAGTGTGGATACACATTATTTTACCCCCAATGAAAGTTTGGGAAAAAAAACTCGTGAAAAATTGGGTTTTCATGCCAAAGATACGGTATTTATTTGTGTGGCGCGTTTGTCTGCAGAAAAAAATCATCAACTTTTGTTTGAAAGTTTTGCGTCCGTAAAGGCCAAAAATCCGAAAATTGGGTTGATAGTAGTAGGGGACGGCCCAGAAAACGCGAAATTGAAGGAATTTGCTTATCAACGAAATTTAGAAAACAATATTTGTTTTGTAGGAGAAGTAAGTAATGTTTATCCTTATTTGTTAGCATCTGATGTTTTTATTCTTACTTCTTTCGTTGAAAGTCTACCTATTTCTTTATTAGAGGCTTGTTCGTGTCAATTACCTGCTATTGTTAGTAAAGTGGGTGATATGCCTTTGGTTGTACAACATGGCAAAACCGGATTTGTTTTTAATGGCACAGACCCTGTGCTTTTAAATGTATTAATGGCAGAAATATGTCAAAATGAAAATTTAAGAAAAGAAATGGGAATATCTGCCAGAAAAAGAATAAAGAAAAACTATTCTTGTTCTGAAGAAAAATACATTCAATTATATGAAAAAATAAAATAGTTTTCACGTGAAAACTAGGAGCTTTTATGGAATCGAAACTTTTTGTTGTTGCTTGTATTATGTATATTTTTTCTTGGATTAGTAAAAAACTATTTAAGAAGAATAAAATTGCTGATGGAAAAAAATTTGGTTTTTGGCATGCAATTTTTTTGTTGTTGATTTTGTCTTGTGCTTATAATATTATTAATTTTGTCATAAATAGTGGAGTAGAAAATCCTTTTTTGGATAAAGGATTTTCTTTGAAAAAAATAGTTATTCCTTTTATTATTCTTTTTATTTCCATATATGGCTTTTTTTCTGCTAAGAATAAAAAAGGAGAATCAAAAAATATTTTAATAAAAAGTGATTTGGAGTGGGCAAATACGGTCTATTTCGCTGGATTTGTTGCCTCTATTGTTATGTTTTTCTTTGTGCAGGCTTTTAAGATTCCGTCTGCATCTATGCAAAACACCTTGTTAATAGGAGACCATTTGTTTGTTAATAAAGCCGCTTATGGTTTTAGAATTCCGCTGACTCAAATTAGATTCTTAGAATTTAATGAGATAAAAAAAGGAGATATTATTGTTTTTTCTTTTCCGGCAGAAAGTAAGGAACAAATTAATTGTGGTGGTTATCAATATGGAAAAGACTATGTTAAAAGAGTAATTGCTTTAGGCGGAGATAAAGTTGAAGTAAAAAATGCCAAACTTTATGTTAATGATCAAGAGGTAGAAAAACAAGGGTATGAAATTTATGAACCGGTTTCTCGTTTGCAGGCAGAACATAAATTAGATGGAACAACCTATCAATTATTATGGGAAAATAGAATTTTGGAACATGAGTTAGGAATGTCATTAAGAGATAATTTTGGCCCTGTTATTGTTCCGGAAGGGCAATATTTTGCTATGGGAGATAATAGAGATAATTCTTGTGATTCCCGTTTTTGGGGGCCTGTTCCTAGAAAAAATATCAAGGGGACTGTTTGGTTTATCCACTGGCCGATAAGCAGAATAGGTATTGTAAAATAATAAATTGTATAGGAAAACTTTTATTTGTGGATAATTTATCCACACAAATTAACAGGTTTTGTGAAAAACAAAACCTGTTTTGTTTTCACGTGAAAACTGACTTGCTTTTTGTTCCCTTTATATGATTTAATATGTTTATGGAGGATTTATGGGAGAGATAATTGCTATTGCAAATCAAAAAGGTGGTGTTGGTAAAACAACCACTTCTATTAATTTGGCGTATGCCCTAGCACATTTAGATCAAGAAGTTTTGTTGATTGATTTTGACCCTCAAGGAAATGCCGGTTCAGGATTAGGTATTACTGTGGAAGAAGGAGAAAAATCGGTCTATCACTTATTGACAAAAAATGCTACTTTTGAAGAAGTTATTAGACAAACTTCTAATGAAATGTTAGATGTTATCCCCACATGCAAACATTTAGCCGGTGCAGAAGTTGAACTGGTTAATGTGCGTGGTCGTGAGAATATGCTTAAAGAAGCCTTGTCTCCTTTGCGCAAAATGTATAAATACATTATTATAGATTGTCCTCCTTCTTTGGGTCTTCTTACCTTAAATGCTCTAATGGCGGCAGACAGTGTAATTACTCCGGTACAATGTGAATTTTATGCTATGGAAGGATTGGCTCATTTTATGGGAACTATCCAAAAAATTAGACAATTCTTAAATAGCAACTTAAAATTAGATGGCGGTGTATTAACAATGTACGATAATCGTATGAATCTATCTCGCCAAGTATTTGCAGAAGTCAGTCGTTTCTTTGGGGAAAAAATTTATAAAACTCCGATTCCCCGTAATATCCGCTTAGCCGAAGCTCCCAGCTTTGGGCAATCTATTTTTGATTATGAGCCTGCCTGTCGCGGTGCGAATGCTTATATTCAGTTAGCTATTGAATTTATGGCCAGACGCGGTGCTGATATGGAAGAATATGCAGGCTATAATATGCAAAACGCAGAAACTTATAACTATGATTTTGGAGGATAATTAAATGTCAAGACAAGCATTAGGAAAAGGCCTCGATGCCTTGCTTAAACAAACACAGGAAGTTTTAAATAATCCTACGGCTGTTCGTCCGGAAAATCCGTCCGGTCCCTCTGTACAAAAAATATCTTTAGAGAAAATTATCCCCAACCGCTATCAACCGCGTCGTATTTTTGATGAAAGCAAACTGCAAGAATTGGCCCAATCTATACAAGAACATGGCCTTACTCAACCTATTGTTGTAGTTTACGATGTTGGATTGGATAAATATGAAATTGTAGTGGGTGAGCGCCGTTTCCGCGCCAGTCAGTTGGCCGGACTTACGGAAATAGATGCTATTGTGCATAAGGCTTTGACAGATAAAGAGATGTGTGCTTTGGCTTTGATTGAAAATATTCAGCGCGAAGATTTAAACCCGATAGAAACGGCTTTGGGATATAGAAATTTAATGAGTAAATTTGAAATTTCTCAAACAGATTTAGCCGGATATTGTGGCAAATCTAAAGCAGCTGTTTCAAACTCATTGCGTTTGTTGGAACTTCCCGAACATATGCAAGAGGCTTTGCAAGACGGTACTATTTCTGAAGGGCATGGACGGGCTTTATTGATGTTATTGGATCCTATTAAAAAAGAATCTCTTTTTCAAAGATTGAAAAAAAATAAAATGTCTGTCCGACAAGCAGAAGAAGCCGCCAGAGCATTATTGCAGCCGTCACCTATTAAGTTGCCAAAACCGCCTGAGGTTGCTTCTTTTGAAAATGACTTACAAGCCTCTTTGGGAACAAAAGTAGAAGTGCGTTATGGTAAAAAAATGTCAAAAGGTGTTTTGATTATCCAATATAATTCTTTGGAAGAATTGGATAATATTGCTAATCGTTTGAAAACAAAATTATTATAAGTTTATTTCAAACAAAATTACCCGAGTTCTTTAAAAAGACTCGGGTTTTTGTTTATTGATTGAAAAAAAGAAAAGGTATAAAGAAAAATTAAAAAGTTTTCATGTGAAAACTATGTTTGTTTTGACAAAAACAGCCCAAAACTCGTGTTCGCAAGCAAAACAACTTCTATTTTCGATTTTCTTCTTTTTTGCTTACATTTGTATTGTTTTTATAAAAAAACACAAAATAGGAGTATTTTTGTAAAAAATGAATTTTTGTCGACGGAACAAAATATAAAATAAAAAAACATACTCTTAAAAAAGGAATTTTTGGAACATAAGTTAGGAAAACTAATTTTCAAATATGAAACTTTATTTTTTAAAATTATGAAATAAAAAATTAAAATAGAATTTTTGCTATAAAAAAACGTGAATTATTCGTATGGATTTACTACAATGTTATGAGAGAAACAACTTCTCTTTGATGTAGAATTTTTATAATATAGTTGTATATTTACTGCTTGGTAAAAGATAGAGAGTTTATGGCATTGGGTCCCTTTTCAAAACAAGACCATGTGACGATTACTACTTTAGGACTTGAGTTTGCCGTAGCGGTAGCTTTAGGCGTAGGGGTTGGCTTGTGGATAGACAAAAAAATGTCTTCCGCCCCTTGTGCGACGATAGTTGGAATGTTATTTGGATTTGCTTTAGGAATATATATTATTGTAAAAGAAGCAAACCGATTTAAAGAAGAACCAAAGAAGGATAAAAAATAAAATGGACGTATCTAAAATTATAGAACATCATATTTTAGATCATGACTTAGGGGTCATGTTCGGTTCCTTTCATTTACCGATTACGGCACATACCTTAACCATGTTCGGTGTTAGTGTTGTTTTGCTGATAGTGGCGTTGCTTTTGTCTGTAAAAGGAAAAAATATTTTTGCTCGCTTATTAAATACGCTTGGCGAAGAATATGTATCTTTTATGCGTGACGGCATCGTGGTGCCTAGTATTGGAAAAGAAGGCCTTGCTTTTCTTCCTTATTTCTGCACTTTGTTTCTATTTATTCTTTTTTCTAATTTGGCTGGCCTTATTCCTCAAATGAAGACCATTACTTCCAATATTTCCGTCACGGGTGCTTTGGCTTTGTGTTCCGGCGGATTGATTGTATATGCCGGTATAAAATCACATGGCTTATGGGGTTTTATCAAAAGTTTTGTACCCGGCGGAACACCTTGGTGGTTGATTCCTTTGATGTTTCCGCTGGAAGTAATCAGCCTGCTCATTCGTGTATGTGTATTGGCTATCCGTTTGTTTGCCAATATGCTTTCCGGTCATATGGTGTTGTTAAGTTTATTGTTGATTATTTTTATCATTGGACAGATGAGTAAAATAGCCGGTGTAGGGGCTGCTTTTCCTGCAATGGGACTTGAAATTTTTATGACATTTTTAGAGTTGTTGGTAGCGTTTTTGCAGGCATATGTTTTTACCTTGCTGACGTCTATTTATGTAGGACTTGTTGTACATTCACATTAATTTTTAAATCAGCGGGTATATGACCCGCAAAAGGAGAGAAAAAATGGAACTCGCCGCACTTAAATTCGTAGCTGCCGGTATTGGTGCCGGTCTTACCGTAATCGGAGCCGCTTTGGGCTTAGGAAAAATTGGTAATGCCGCTTTGGAAGGAACGGCCCGCCAACCGGAAGCCGCCAATGCTATCCGCACGACCATGATCATCATTGCCGCCTTGTTAGAAGGTGCCGCCATGTTGGGTTTGGTGATTTGTTTGTTAACGATGGTCTTATAATTTTTATTTTCCGACAAGAGGAAATATGGAAAATTTATTGAATCCCGATTTCGGGGTTATGGCGTTGACAATTGTCAACTTCTTGCTTTTGGTTTGGCTTTTGCACAAATTTGCATGGAAAGGCATTATTGGTGCGCTTGAAAAACGTGAGAAACAAATTGCTCAAGACAAAGCAGCCGCTGCCGAAGCCCGACAAGAAGCGCAAAACATCAAAGCAGAATTAGATGCCAAATTAAAAGAAATCTCCGTCGAAGCCGCTGCCAAAATGCAAGAAGCGGTGGCGGTGGGTAATGCCCAAAAAGAACAAATCTTGGCCGAAACTCAACGCCAAGCAGAACAGTTGTTGACCCAAGCAAAAGCACAAATAGCTGCTGAAAAAGAAAAAGCCTTGCAAGAAGTGCGTGATCAAGTGGTCAGCACCGCGTTGGCTGCTGCTATTAAAATTACACAACAACAAGTAAACGAGCAAACGGCCGCTGTGGTGGTAGATGAAGTATTGCAAGAGATAAAAAATACAGGGAAAGGGCGTTAGTTTATGAAAAGTACAGACCGGATTTTATCTCAAAGATATGCTCACGCTTTTGACGGGCTTAGTACAAGCACCGAGCAGGCCTCCCAGCGATTTGAGGCATTATGTTTGGCGGCAGAATTATTAAAAAAAGCAGAATCTTTTATGAAAGATCCGGCCGTTTCTTCTTGTGAAAAAATAGTTTTTATACAAGAAGTGTTGCAACATGAAAAAACAATTGCACATTTTATCAGCGTATTACTAGAGGCCAAGAGATATTATTTGTTGGAAGAATGTATCCGGCAAATATCTGATTTGTTGGACCAAAGGTTAGGCATTGTGCGCGCAAAGGTAAAAACGGCTTTTGCATTAACGGACGAGCAAAAGAAAAAAGTAGAAGAATCCTTAAGTTCTTTTACGGGTAAAAAAGCCCTTGCGCAGTATAATACAGACCCTTCTTTGTTAGGAGGAATCTGCGCGCAAGTGGGGGATGTGTTGATAGACGGCACATTAAAGAGAAGATTTGAAAAATTACGGGAAGAATTAACCAAATAAACGGTGTAAATATGGCAATAAGACCCGAAGAAATAACCAATATTATCAAAGATAAAATTGAAAAGTTTGAGACAAAGGCAGACTTAAATGAAGTGGGTACTGTCATCCAAGTGGGTGACGGTATTGCCCGCGTTTACGGTTTAAACCAAGTAAAAGCCTCTGAGTTGGTGGACTTTGGCAATGGTGTCAAAGGCATGGCCATGAACTTAGAATATGACAACGTAGGCTGCGTATTAATGGGTGCAGATGAGTTGGTCAATGAAGGGACAACCGTCAAACGTACCGGTGAAGTAATCAGCATTCCGGTAGGGGAAGATATTATCGGACGTGTAGTAGATCCGTTAGGCCGCCCCTTAGATGGCAAAGGCGAAATCAAAGCCGATAAAGAAATGCCGATGGATATTGTTGCTCCCGGTATTGTGGAAAGACAACCCGTTAAACAACCTTTACAAACAGGTTTAAAAGCTATTGATGCTTTGGTCCCTATCGGCAAAGGACAGCGTGAGTTGATCATCGGGGACCGTCAAACCGGAAAAACCGCTATCGCGATTGATGCCATTATCAATCAAAAGAATTTGCCGGAAGATCAACGTTGTCTTTGTATTTATGTAGCCATTGGACAGAAAAACAGCACCGTTGCTCAAGTGGTACAAACTTTAACTGATTTCGGGGCCATGGAATATACAACCGTTATAGCTGCTACGGCGGCCGATCCTGCCTCTATGCTCTATATTGCTCCGTATGCCGGTTGTGCTATTGGGGAATATTTTATGTGGAAAGGCAAAGACGTTTTGATTGTATATGACGATTTGTCTAAACATGCACAGGCCTATCGCCAAATGTCTTTGTTATTGCGCCGTCCCCCCGGCCGCGAGGCATATCCCGGTGACGTGTTTTATTTGCATTCCCGTTTATTAGAGCGTGCCTGTAAACTTTCTAAAGAAAACGGTGGCGGCTCTTTGACCGCGTTGCCGATTATTGAAACACAAGCCAACGACGTTTCTGCTTATATTCCTACGAACGTCATTTCTATTACGGACGGCCAAATTTATTTGGAAAGCAGTTTGTTTTTGAGCGGTGTCAAACCTGCCATTAACGTAGGTTTATCCGTTTCTCGTGTAGGCGGATCGGCTCAACGCAAAACCATGCGCAAAGTGGCAGGAACCTTGCGTGTGGATATGTCACAATATCAAGAGTTGGAAGGTTTTGCTCAGTTTGGCTCTGAATTGGATAAAGAATCTCAACGCCAAATTGCACGCGGCAAGCGTATGAGCGAATTGCTAAAACAAGACCAATATCAACCGATGCGCTTGTGGCAAGAAGTGTTAGTGTTGTATGCAGGCACAAACGGCTATACCGATGAAGTAGAGGTTAGCCAAGTGCGTGAGTATGAAAAACAACTTTTGTCTTGGGCGGCTGCGGCACAAAAAGAACTGGTGGAAGAATTGGACAGTGCGGCAGAATTGACAGACGAATTAAAGCAAAAAATAGAAGTTGCTTTGAATGAATTTAAGAATATTTTTGAGAGTGAAAAATAGGAGACTTTTATGGAAAGCAAGAAAAAATATTTAGTGACCGGCGGTGCAGGATTTATCGGAAGCAATATTGCTAAAACTTTGGAAGCACAAGGTCATGAAGTGACGGTAATTGATGATTTTACTAAAAACGGTCATTTCAAAAATTTAATCGGTTTTAAAGGGGATGTTATTGCAGCCGATTTGTTTGAATATTTGCCGGAAAACGACTATTTTGATGCTATTTTTCACGAAGCCGCTATTACTGACACCACTGTCATGGACCAAAAGCACATGATGGAACAAAATGTGGAAGCTTTCCGTAATTTGCTTAACTATGCTGCTGAAAACGAAATTCCGAAAGTAATTTACGCTTCTTCTGCCGCTACTTACGGAAACGGTGCCGTACCGATGAAAGAAAGCCAGCCTACTCATCCGGAAAATGTTTACGGTTTTTCTAAAGTAATTGATGATAATTTGGCTTATAAATTTTCTCGCGAGCATCAGGATATGAAAATTATCGGTTTACGCTATTTTAACGTTTTTGGTCCCGGCGAAGAATATAAAGGCAAAATGGCCAGCATGATTTATCAGTTGTATAAACAAATGAAAGCCGGTCAACGCCCGCGTGTATTTAAACACGGGGAACAATTGCGTGATTTTGTATATGTAAAAGACATTGTAAAGGCCAATTTGTGTGCTTTGCATAATGGTAAAGAAACCTGTGTGTTGAATGCCGCCACCGGCATTGCTCGCAGTTATAATGACATTATCAAATGCTTAAACCATGAATTAGGTACTAATTTAGAACCGGAATATATAGACAATCCGTATCCGTTCTTCCAAAACAAGACCGAAGCCGACATGAGTCTTGCCAAAGAAAAAACGGGTTATACGCCGGACTTTACCTTAGAGACCGCCATTGCCGATTACGTAAGCATTTTAGAAGGCAAAAACAAATAAGGAACTTTTATGGAATCTTTGCGCGATATACGCCAAAACATCAAAGCCATTCGCTCTACGCAACAAATCATGCAGACGATGAAAATGATTTCCAGTGCGCGCATTCGCAAAGCACAGGAAAGCATGGAGAATGCTCGTCCGTTTGCTAAGAAAATGTTGGAAATGGTGGCGGACTTAAAGCAAGAAGTTTTGGCGTTGCCGCAAGAAGTGGACGGGCAAGAAAGTTGGGCCTCTCGGTTATTTATCAATAAAACGGGAGATTGCAATAAAGTCGGTTTAATTGTTATTACGGGCGATAAAGGGTTGTGCGGTTCTTTTAATGCCATTATTTTGCGTGCAGCCGTTGCTTTTCTAAAAGAAAACCAAGATAAAGAAATTTATGTGTTCTGTATCGGTAAGAAAGGAAAAGACTTTATCAATCGTTTCCGTCATAAAAACATTCATATTGTGTATGATAGTGTTGGCATTTTTCCAAAGGTGGAGTATGTTCATGCTGTCCTTTTGGGAGAAGCTGTGATGAAAGAATATTTTGAAAAGAATCTTTCGTCCATTACGCTGTTATATAATGATTTTAAATCGATGGGCAGCCAGCGTTTGGCGCAATATAAAATTTTGCCTTTTTCATTAGACGCGGAAGTAAAAGAGACTGACGGACGGGAATTTTTATTTGAGCCGGGCATGAAAGAAATTTTTAAAATTTTAGTGCCTCGTTTAATAAAAGCCAATATGTTTCGGGTTTTGTTAGAAAGTCAGGCTGCCAATTTAGCCGCCACTATGAATGCAATGGACGCCGCCAGCAAAAATGCAGGAGAATTGGCAGAGGCTTTAGGCGTAAAATTAAACAAGGTGCGCCAGTCTGGTATTACCAATGAAATTTTAGATATTGTAAACGGGGCAGAAGCTCTAAACGGTTAATATACGTAGGGGAAAAACTATGAATATGGGAAAAGTAAGTCAGGTAATTGGTGCTGCTATTGATATTCAATTTGACCAAGCCCATTTACCCGCTATTGAAAATGCTATTGAAATCCAACTTTCAGCAGATAAAGTGATTCTGGCTGAAGTAGCCCAACAAATGGGTGACGGTATTGTGCGTTGTGTCGCTCTGGAAAGTACGGACGGTTTGCAACGCGGTGCCGAAGCGCGCGATACGGGAGCTGCTTTAAAAGTACCCGTTGGAGAAGCCTGCTTGGGACGTTTGATGAACGTGCTGGGCCAAGCGCAAGACCATCGCGGCCCGATTGAAGGCGCTGCCAAAATGCCCATTCATAGAGATCCCCCTTCCCTGCAAGATCAAAACCCGACTCCGGAACTGTTTGAAACCGGTATCAAAGTAGTGGATTTAATTGCCCCGTATATGAAAGGCGGAAAAGTAGGTCTGTTCGGTGGTGCCGGCGTCGGTAAGACCGTACTAATTATGGAACTTATCAACAACGTGGCTCGTGAGCATCACGGCAGTTCCGTTTTTGGTGGCGTGGGCGAAAGAAGCCGCGAAGGCAACGATTTGTGGTTAGAATTACAAGACACCAAACTTAAAGACGGTAGCACAGTACTTGATAAAACGGTGTTGGTATATGGCCAGATGAACGAACCACCGGGTGCGCGTGCCAAAGTGGCATTAACCGCTTTGACGCAGGCAGAATATTTCCGCGATGAAAAAGGCCAAGACGTATTGCTTTTCTTGGATAATATTTTCCGTTTTGTGTTAGCCAATTCAGAAGTATCCGCTCTCTTGGGTCGTATGCCTTCGGCGGTAGGTTATCAGCCTACGTTAAACACCGAAATCGGCAACTTGCAAGAACGCATTACTTCTACTAAAAAAGGAGCCATTACTTCCATTCAGGCCGTTTATGTGCCGGCAGACGACTTAACAGACCCCGGTGTAGCGGCTACCTTTGCCCATTTGGACGCAACGACGGTTTTGTCTCGTAATTTAGCCAGTTTGGGTATTTATCCGGCAGTAGATCCGTTGGATTCTACCTCTCGCATTTTGGACCCGCGCATCATCGGGGAAGAACACTACAAAGTAGCCCAAGACGTACGCCGTATTTTGCAAAAATACAAAGATTTGCAAGATATTATCGCCATTTTGGGTATGGATGAACTTTCCGATGAAGATAAAAATACCGTTAACCGTGCCCGTAAAATCCAAAAGTTCCTTTCCCAACCGTTTGCAGTGGGCGAGCAGTTTACCGGTCGTCCGGGAAAATACGTGAAACGGGCCGATACGATTCAATCTTTTAAGGGAATCGTTAATGGGGATTATGACCATATTCCTGAATCTTGTTTCTTTATGTGCGGCGGGATTGAAGATGTGCTTGCCAACTACGAAAAAATTAAAGAAAAAGACGCTGAATAATTATGCCTAAAACGCTTAAACTAAACTTAATTACTCCGCAAAAGCAACTGCTCAAAGAATTGGAAGTGCAGAGTGTTGTGCTGCCTGCTTTTTTAGGAGAATTGGGTGTCATGCCGGGCCATATCCCGATGATGGTGCAGTTGGGGTTTGGCTCATTGCGCTATAAGCAGGACGGCAAGGAAGAAGAATTTGCCGTATTGGGCGGCTTTGCGGAAATTTTGCAGGATAGCGTGAACGTGTTTGCCGAGAGTGCAGGTCTTGCCGGAGAAATAGACGAAGAAGAAGAAAAGCAAAAAATTAAACGTGCCAAAGAATCTTTATCTAAAAAAGATGCCGACATTGATTTTGAACTAGCGGAAATAGAAATTAAACAAGCGCTTACGCGTATGAAAGTCAAGAAGCATCGTTTAGGATAATTTTCAAAAAACACCCCGCTAAAACGGGGTGTTTTTTATTGGTAAAAACTTCGTATACAATCACAAACATAAGACACTTCTTGTTCGGTTAATTCCGGAAACATCGGCAAAGAAAGGACTTCTTGACAGGCTTTTTCCGTAGAAGGGAAATCGGTCTTTTGATAGTGGAAATGTTTGTAGGCCGGTTGACGATAAAGAGCAACAGGGTAATAAATCCTTGTAGAAACACCTTTTTCTTTTAGAAACAATTGCAAAGAGTCCCGCCGTTCGGTGGCAATCGTATAAACGCAATATGTATGCGTATCTTCCGGGTAAACCGTAGTGGGCAAAGTAAGCGGTAATCCTTGCAAACCTTGCTCATACCAAGAGGCTATTTTTTGCCGAGAGGCTGTCCATTGCGGCAGATGTTTTAATTTTACCCGTAAAATGGCGGCTTGCACTTCGTCCATGCGCAAAGTAGAACCCTCTAAGTCATGCTCATATTCTTTGTCTTTATTGCGGCCGGAGTGCCTTAAACTGCGGCAACGGTTGGCAATATCATCGTCATTAGTGATAATGGCTCCGGCATCTCCGCATGCACCCAAATTTTTGCTGGGATAAAAACTAAAGGCACCCGCATGACCGAATGTCCCTGTTTTGCATCCTTGAGAAGTTGCCAAAAGAGACTGCGCGCAATCTTCTATCACTTTTAAACCATGTTCTTTGGCCAATGCCATAATACCCCTCATATCGGCAGGAGCACCGTATAAATGAACGGGTAAAATGGCTTTTGTTTTGGAAGTAATTTTTCGCGCAATATCGTGTGGACAGAGATTATATGTTTTCGGGTCAATATCGGCAAATACGAATTTGGCCCCCGTTAAAGAAATAGAGGACGTGGTGGCAATAAAAGTAAAAGGCGTGGTGATGACTTCGTCTGTTTCTTGTATACCGGCGGCTAATAAGGACAGTTGAATGGCGCCGGCTCCCGATGAGCAAGAAATGCAATGTTTTACTCCCAGCAAATCGGCCATTTCCTTTTCAAAATTTTCTGTTTGCGGGCCCAATAACCACTTCATGGAATTCAGCGCATCTAAGGCAGCGGCGTTGAGTTCCGTACGCAAAGAGTCATGTTGACGTTGAAGGTCAAAAAAGGGAACAGTGAGTATTGACATATTATTTATACAGGCTATACACTTCGGGCATTTCTAAGAGTTCTTTGGTTAATTTTTGAAACTCATGTCCGGTAAAAGTACCCACGATAGTGACGTGGAAATGCCCTTCGTGTTTGGATACTTCTTGCTTTAAAATTTTTACGTTTTGAGATTCAATGGTTTGGCGGATTTTATCGATTACGGTCCACTGAGGCTGACAGGTAAGAAAAAAAGTATCATAGCGGCGCAATTTTTCCACAAGCCCTAATGTTCGGCGCACACCCAATTGCATCAGCAGAATCAGCGCACACGCACCGGAAGCCAACACATATTGCCCATAACCTACCGCCATGCCGATAGCGGCCACCAACCACACAGCGGCAGCAGTCGTTAAGCCGGAAACTTTATTTCCTTCGCGCAAAATAGCCCCTGCCCCTAAAAAGCCTACACCGGATACAATTTGTGCTGCGATACGTCCGGGATCTCCACCCATTTCTCCCATTTTTAATGACAGAATGGTAAATAATGCCGCCCCTACGCAGATAATAGCGTTGGTGGCATATCCGGCGGGTTTGTCATTATATTGGCGTTCCAAACCCATCACACCGCCCAAAACTAAAGCAAGCAAAACTTTCACGATGATTTCTTCCATAAGAGCACCCGATCCTTTTGCTGAAAATTTTGATGAAGTCTATATATATTCTAATGATTCTTTGTGTTTTTTTCCAGCAGAAAATAAGATTAGTTTAAAAAAGTGAAAATCCTTGACTTATTTTTTTTTTTTGTTAAATTGTTTTTATAAGAAAAATTAACAAGAAGGAGATTTTAGATGAAAAATTTATCTAAAAGAAATACAAGCGGTTTTACGCTGATAGAACTGCTGGTGGTAGTGTTGATTATCGGCATTTTGGCGGCGGTGGCATTGCCTCAGTATCAAAAAGCAGTCACTAAAAGCCACTTTACAGAGGCTTTTATCGGTTTGAAAGCCATTGCAGATGCCGAAAAAGTATGTATGCTTAGCACAGGAGAAAGTGTGGATGATTTATGTTGTACTGGACAAATCTGCAATGTAGCGGAAAATTTAGACATAGCAATTGGAAAACCGGTGGAAGATCAGCCTCATCGTAGAGAAACAAAATGGTTTTCTTTTGATCTTGGAAACGGTACTTCTCTTGACTCGGGAAAAATAATGGCACAAGCCCTTTACAAAAAATATGATGCTTGTGTTTGCATCCATGAAGACGGGCATTTTTCTGGGGGATATAGTGGTTGTGGATCGCCGGAAGCCCCTTTTGATATTTGGAAACTGTTGAATATTGAAGATGAAGGTACTTGTGGTTGTTGTTAAGAAGTGCACTGCGTTTTTTGCTTCAAAATTGCTATGATATAAGTAATGCTTGGGCCTAGAGCAGGCGTTATGCCAATCCTAGCGCACAGCGCTTATTTTTGGTATAATATTTATAATAATTTGTTTGAGACAAATTAGATCTTTTTAGGCAAGAGTTAAACAAAATGGTAGCCCAAAAAAATCTTTGTGTACTCATTTTGGCCGCCGGCAAAGGCACCAGAATGAAGTCTTCCCTTCCTAAACCCCTGCACCGCGTGTGTGGGATTCCTATGATTGCGCACAGTTTGCGTGCAGCCCAGAGTTTAAATCCGGGCGCGATTTGCGTTATTGTCGGACACGAAGCGCAACTGTTGATGCAAACTATTACCGAAAATTTACAAACGTGGGGAATAAAGGCTCCTGTTGTATTTGCTGAGCAAAAAGAACTTAACGGTTCTGCCGGTGCCGTACGCGCTGCTTTGCCTTTGATTGAAAAATTTGAAAGCGTAATGGTATTAAACGGTGATGCACCGATGATACGCCCCGAAACTTTGCAACAAATGTTCAGCATTTGCGAAACGGAAAAAGCCGCCGCTATGGTATTGGGAGTGACTGTGCCTAACCCGAAGGGGTATGGCCGTATCTTACGTCAAAAAAGCGGAGCCTTTGACTGTATTGTGGAAGAAAGCGAAACGGACAACAAAACGCGCCAAATAACCGAAGTAAACGGCGGCATGTATGTTTTTAATGCCAAAGATTTGATATCGGCTTTGGCTCTTTTGAAACCGCAAGGCCCGAAACAAGAGTTTTATTTAACAGATACTTTGGCCATTATCAAAGATTTTCAGGAAAACGTCTTAGTTTTCAATACGGCAGATTATCAGCAGGCCTTAGGTGTTAATAGTCGCCAAGAATTGGCATTGGCTGAAGATTTAATGAGAGCCCGTATTGCCGATAAATTGATGGATAACGGAGTTCGTTTAGTCCGCCCGAAAGAAGTATATATTGATGAAGAAGTGCAAGTAGGCGAAGATACGATTATTTGCCCCGGTTGTTATTTAAAAGGCAAAACCGTTATCGGTAAAAATTGCCGTTTGGACGGCAGTGTCTTTATTACAGACTCTGTGATCGGAGATAATGTTTTTATCAAAATGGGCAGTTATATCGAAAACAGTGTGATTGAGGATCATTGCGAAGTGGGTCCTTATGCTCATTTGCGTCCAAAATCTACTCTGAAAAAGAAAGCCAAAGTGGGGAACTTTTGCGAGATTAAAAATTCCGTCATCGGAGAAGGATCTAAAGTAAATCACCTGACCTATATCGGTGATACGGATATGGGGGCCGGAGTTAACATTGGCGCCGGTACCATTACTTGCAATTATGACGGTGAAAAGAAACATCGCACCGTTATCGGAGACCACAGTTTTGTGGGCTCTAACGTAAATTTTGTAGCGCCTGTAGAGGTAAAAGCCTACAGTAAAATAGGCGCGGGCTCCACAATCACCAAAGAAGTGCCGGAAGGCTCTTTGGCCATTGCGCGTGCACGTCAGGTTGTATTAGAAAATAAAGGTATAAAAAAACATGACTAAAACCGTAAACGGAGATTTACGTATTTTTTCCGGCAATGCCAATCCGGCTTTAGCCCAAAAAATTGCCGCCCACTTGGGTATGGATTTGGGCAAAATCCGTGTAGAACGTTTTGCTGACGGCGAAATTGACGTACAGATTTTAGAGTCTGTGCGCGCCCATGATTGTTATTTGATTCAAAGCACCTGCCCTCCTGTTAATGAAAATTTGATGGAACTTTTGATTATGGTAGATGCCTTTAAGCGTGCCAGTGCTGGCAAAATTACGGTGGTGATTCCTTATTTTGGTTATGCTCGTGCCGACCGTAAAGCCGCCGCTCGTGTGCCTATTACAGCCAAACTGGCCAGCAACTTGATTACCAAAGCCGGAGCCGACCGCATTATGACGTTGGATTTGCATGCCGGCCAAATTCAGGGCTTCTTTGATATTCCGGTGGATCATTTGCGCGCCAGAAGCGTATTTTTAGATTATTTTAAAGATTTTGACCGTAAAGATTTAGTGGTCATTTCTCCCGACGTGGGTGGCGTGGAACGCGCCCGCAAATTTGCCGCGCGTATGGATGCGGGGTTGGTTATCATCGATAAACGCCGCCCAAAAGCCAATGAGGCAGTGGTATATAACGTAATCGGTGATGTAAAAGATAAAGTGGCTATCATTTTTGATGACATTGTAGATACGGCTGGCACATTAACTACGGTTGCCGCCAAAATCAAAGAGCAAGGTGCGCGGGAAGTATATGCGGCTTGTTCTCATGGGTTATTGTCTCGCAATGCCATCGACAAAATTAATAAATCAGCTATTAAAAAACTAATCATTACGGATTCTCTGCCTGAAAGAGATTTAGGACCAAAAGTGGATATGCTTTCGGTATCCTATATTTTGGCAGATGCTATCAGACGTAATCACGACGGTCGCTCTATCAGCGATATGTTTAATTAGTTTTTCAATACATTAAGGAGTGTAAGTACAATGGAAGAACTCAACATTACCGCCACCCTTAGAACCGGTGAAGGTGTAAAAGGCGAACTCAGCAAAATTCGTGCTGAAAAGAAAGTACCGGCCGTTCTCTATGGCGGACATAAAGATCCCGTAAGCATCACGATTACCATGAAAGATTTGGACAAAATCGTAAAAGCGGGCAAAAACAATATCGTGGAAATCAACCTCCCCGAAGGCAAAGAACAAGCTTTAGTCAAAGAAATCCAATACCATGTGGTGACGGACTTGCCGATTCACGTTGACTTTCAACGCGTGTCTTTGAAAGATACGATGGACGTAGTAGTCCCCGTTAAATTGGTGGGCGAATCTGCCGACGTTAAAACCCATGGTGCTATGGTGGAACACATCTTGCGCGAAATCGAAGTGCGCGCTTTGGTGAGCAACATCCCGCACGAAATTGAAGTCGATATTACCGGCGTCACTATCACCAGCGGTATTTCCGCCGGCGATATCAAATTGCCCAAAGGTGTAGAACTTATTACCGATGCACAAGCTCCGGTGGTACACTTGGCCTTGCCGAAAGAAGAAGCTGCTTCCGCCACTGATGCCGCTGCTCAGCCGGAAAGCTCCTCCACCAAAGGCAAAAAAGATGCCGATGGCAATTTAACCAAAGGCAAATAAATTGGATCGCTTTCTCATTGCCGGGCTGGGTAATCCGGGCGCACAGTATGAAAAAACCCGTCATAATGCCGGGTTTATGGTGGCAGATGCTTTTGTCAACACGTATGGTGCTTCCTTCCAGCCCTGGCAAAAATTGGGAGAGTATGTCAAATTATCGGTAAACGGCAAAGAAGTGTTTGTCGTAAAGCCGATGACTTATATGAATTTATCGGGTCAGATGGTGTCTAGTCTGGCCCGATTCTACAAAATTCCTACCGTTAATATCCTTGTTTGTTTTGACGATATGTCTTTAAAATTGGGAGACTTGCGCTTAAGACCCTCCGGTTCTGCCGGCGGTCAAAAAGGCATGAAAAATATCATTGAACTTTTAGGTAGTGACAAAATAGCCCGCTTGCGCGTAGGTATTGGCCCTAAGCCCGAAAAGTTTGACGCAGCCAACTTTGTACTTGCTAAATTTACCAGAGAAGAAACACCCGTTTTAGAACGTGCGGTAGCACGTGCAGCAGAAGCCTTAGAGGTTTATTTAAAGGAAGGGCTGGAGCGAGCAATGAATAAGTTCAATTAAAAGAATTTTTGTTTGAGCAAACTCTTTTTATCAAAATAAACCCGCTTTTTAAGCGGGTTTATTTATTTTTACGTGCCACAAATATTCTATATTCCCATGAGTTCCTTTGATAGGGCTTTCTATCAAAGATCCACTGCTAGCACCGTATTTTTCTTGTAAGTTTTCTTCAAAGAATTTTTGTACGCGTTCAATGGCAAGTTGGCGGTTTTCCTCCGTTTTTACAATGCCGTGCGGTACTTGTTTAGGGGTTAATTCAAACTGAGGTTTAATTAAAAAAACAACTTCCGCTCTTGGAGCCATTACTTTAAATAAAGGTTCCATAATCATGGTCAACGAAATGAAAGAGACATCTACGGCAGCAAATTCCGGAGCGTTTTCAAATAAATCCGGCGTCATGTAGCGTGCATTGGTTTCGGGGCGAAAATAGAAGTTTTTATATCGGCGCATTTCATCGGCCAATTGGCCTTTGCCTACGTCTACCCCATACACTTCTTTGGCTCCGGCCTGAATCATACAATCGCTAAATCCGCCCGTTGCAACTCCGATATCTACGCAGACTTTATCTTTAATATCAATATTCCACTCTTTTAAGGCTCCCGCCAGTTTTAACCCTCCGCGAGACACATAGGGACAGGATTTTTCTTTTAAGGAAATAATGTCTTCCGGCATAATAGTGCGGTCGGCGCGGGTGTCTTCTTGCCCGTTAACCAATACTTCACCGGCCATAATGGAGGCTTGTGCACGTGTGCGACTGGGGAAAAACCCCTGCTCTACCAAAGCCATATCTAAACGTAATTTTTTATTCGCCATCGTTTTCTTCCTTTTCTTCAAAAGGTTCGGTCAAAAGTTCGGCCCCTTTCTTTTTAAGAGCGTTCACCTTAAATTTTACTTCTTGCAGTTTGGCACTCATTTCTTTAGAAAGAGCAATCCCTTCTTCAAAGAGTTTAACGGAAGCATCCAAATCGGTTTGTTCTTCTTCCAGTAGAGCCACAATTTCTTCTAATCTGTTTAATTTGTCTTCAAAACTGTTTTTCATTTTACCTCCGCACGAATCATGCCGTCTTTTACTTGCACAAAAATCAGTTCTTGTTCTTGGATCTGGTTTACATGGGAAATAATTTTTCCCTCAGAATTTCTGGTAATGCTATATCCTCTGCCTAATACGGAAAAGGGACTTAAAGCCTGTAGTTTTTGGCTCAAAAGTTCTAATCGGCTTTCTGTTTGCGCCAACTGTTTTTCTAAAGCATTTTCCAAAGAAAGAGTTAAATCATCTAGTCTTTGTTCTTTTTCTTGGGTTAAAAGAGTGGGATCTTTAAAAACGCGGCTATTAATGGCCAGCTCCACCCGCGCTTTGGCTCTTTCATAAAATAAACTGACGGACTGCAGCAACCTTTTTTGCAGTTGAGAAATATGAGCAGATACCCCTTCGGCATTTTGCACTACCAATTCTGCTGCTGCCGAAGGAGTGGGGGCTCTTAAGTCTGCCACAAAATCCGCAATGGTGAAATCAATTTCATGCCCGACACAAGAAATAACGGGTATTTTGCTTGCGAAAATAGCGCGTGCTACGGGTTCTTCATTAAAAGCCCACAAATCCTCCATACTGCCGCCACCGCGCCCAACCAAAAGCACATCCGGTTTAGGGGTTAGTTGGTTTAAGTCTGCAATGGCTTGGGCAATTTGTTCGGCGGCGCCTTCTCCCTGTACCAAAGCGGGTGCCAAAATCACTTCTACATTGGGGCTTCGGCGTCTTAAAACAGATAAAATATCCCGAATAGCGGCTCCCGTTGCAGAAGTGACTACCCCAATTCTACGCGGAAAAGAAGGTATCGGCTTTTTATTTCTTTCGTCAAAGAGCCCTTCTTTTTCCAATTTCTTTTTTAATTTTTCAAATTCTAAAAATAAATTTCCTTTGTGTAAGGTTTCCACACTTTTGCAGACGATTTGATATTTGCCTTGTTTGGCATAACAAGATAAATCCCCAAATACACGCACTTGTAAACCGTCTTGCAACTCTGCCAAACTTTTGCGTGCGTCCCATTTAAACATTACCGCTGCCAACAAAGCATCGCGGTCTTTTAAATCAAAATAAATGTGTCCGCTGGAGGCTTGGCGCAATCCACTGATTTCTCCTTCCACAAAAACACCTCGAAAAACACCTTCCATCATTTGCTTAATGGCAAGGGTGATCGCGGTGACAGAGAAAACTTGTCCTCTGAAAGGAGATTCTGCGTGCATTATTTCTCCCCTTTGATTTTTTTCAATCTCTCCGCCAAAGAGGACTCTTTCCCTTGAGTGGTGGGGTGAAAGAATTGTATGGGGTCAGGCATATAGGATTGCTTCACATAATGGTTGGGATAATCGTGAGCGTATTTATAACCCATATTTTTCATGCCGGAGCGCAGATGGTCCGGCACGCGACGTAGTTTGCCTTCTCTTACTTCCTGCAAAGCGGCATTGATGGCCAAATATGCAGAATTGCTTTTAGGCGCACAAGCCACATAAATAGCCGCATGTGCCAAAGGAATGCGGACCTCCGGCATACCCAATACTTCGGCGGATTTAAAAGCCGCTTGGGCAATCATTAATGCTGCCGGTTCTGCCAGCCCTACATCTTCGCTGGCACAAATCAAAATGCGACGCGCAATAAAGCGTGGGTCTTCTCCACTTTCCAGCATACGCGCCAACCAATAAACGGTGGCGTCCGGGTCCGAACCGCGCATAGATTTGATAAAGGCGGAGATAACGTCGTAATGTTCGTCTCCTTTTTTATCATAGTTTAAATGCCGTTTTTGGATACATTCTTTGGCAGTATCCAAATCAATTTGTTTAACACCGGTTGGGTCGGGGTCAGTCGTTAAAGAAGCGATTTCTAAAGCATTTAATATTTTTCTTCCGTCCCCGTTAGCCTGTGTAATAAAATAATCGGCCGCATCTTGAGTTAAATGCAGTTTTTCTTTTTCTGCGGCGCGGTCTAAAATTTTTTGTAAATCCTTGTCTGCCAACGGTTTAAATTCAAATACGGAAAAACGGGAGAGCAAGGCATTATTGATGTAAAAATAAGGGTTTTCGGTAGTGATGCCGATTAAGATGATATCTCCGCGTTCTACACTAGGCAAAAGTACGTCTTGCTGAGTTTTGTTAAAATGATGAATTTCATCTAAAATAAGCAAAGTTCGGCGTTCCTCAAAGGTAGGAGTACGGGCACGTTCTTTGGCTTCTGCCAATACTTTTTTTAAATCTGCCACACCGGCAGCGGCGGCATTTAATTCCACCGTATGAGCCTGTGTGCGGCTGGCTACAAAACGCGCAGTGGCGGTTTTGCCACAACCCGGAGGACCAAAGAAAACGGCAGACTTTAACGTGTCCGTTTCCAAAAGACGGCGCAGCATTTTCCCCTCACCCAACAAATGAGGCTGTCCGGCAAAGTCCTCTATCTTTTTAGGGGCCTGTCTGGCGGCCAAAGGCATAAATTCATCTTGCGTCATATTTATTTATCAGCCTGCAAAGTATTTTGAAGTTTTGTAATCAGTTGGTCTAATCTGCTGGCGTCTTCTTTTATTTTTCCGCCGTCTTTTAAATCTTTCAAATAGGATTTTGCGGCAAAATGCAGAGCCGCTGCCAGTGCTTGTTTAAGTGTGTCAATGACTTCTTCATCTTCTTGCACTCGGAGCATCTCTTTTTCCACTTGGGCGGCTAAATCTGCAATTTCCACATAGCCAAGCTCCTCAATTTCCACATCAACGGGTATTTTTTTGATTTCTACGGTGACGGTATTTTTGGCCATAGTTTATCCTATAACAGATTTTTTTCATCTTCTTGCGCGCGGGCAATTTCTTTGTCAATGCGCGTTTCTAGTTTTCTAAGCGCGCTGACGGTATTTTTTTTCCATTCACGCAAAAACTTGAGTTCCGCCTCGCTTTCTTTTAAGCGGGCAATCGTATCCTCTTGCAATCTCACTTTTTGTCGCAAGGATGCCGCTTCGCTCTGCAAGTTTTGCAGGCGGGAAGCGGCTTGCGATACCAAAAGTTCCAACTGCTTGAGTTTTTCTTGCATATTTATCTGAGTTCTGCTCCCAAGTTATTACGCAAGGCTTCTACCAAAGTCTGAAAGGCTTGGTCTGTTTCTTGATCTTTTAATGTACGGTCCGGTGCAGAAAAAGACAAGGTAAAGGTGACACTCTTTTTGCCTTGAGGAACGTGTTCCCCTTCATAAAGGTCAATTAAATCAAAGTGTAAACTTACCGGCAACTGTACTTTTTGCAGGACTTCTTTGATTTGAGCATAGCAAACCGTTTTATCCAATACGACAGATAAATCGCGCAAAGACGGCGGGAAAGGAGCAATTTCTTTAACCGGTTGGAAGTTTTGAGCAGAGAAGGATTTCTCTAATTGTTTGATTGCAAACTCAAAAGCCCATACTTCGCTAGATTTAATGCCGCTTTCTTTTAAAGTGAGCGGATGGATAGCACCGAAAGAACCTATTTTTTTACCGTTAGCCATTATGTCCATGCAAATTTTAGGATGCATGTAGACAGGGGCTTTGGTTGCCGGTACAAAAGAAACATTTTCAAAACCATTTAGTAAATGGCTCAAGACCCCTTTCAGAAAGAAGAAATCCGGTTTTGTCTCTTTTCCCTGAAAGAACGGTTGGGCTGTTAATTGCCCACATAATACACCGGCTACGGTATAGGTTTCTGTAGGGAAACCTTTGGTTAAGGTGAAAGTGCGGGTAGCCTCAAACAAAGCCAAATCATGATTGCCGCGTCGTTCATTAAACTCTACATTTTTAAGCAAAGCCGGCAATAAAGTCGGACGTAAGAAATCCCACCCTTTGGCCATAGCATTTTTGATTTTTACGGCAGTTTTGGTTTCAAATCCGAAGGTGTGCAATTCCTTTTCACCCAAGAAATCAATATTTTTACATTCAAAAAATCCCAAAGAGGCTAATTTGTCGGAGAAAAGTTCTAATAAATCTACCCCTTTTGGATTGTCGGTAAAACTGACAAAAGCGCGAGAAGCCCCCGTAGGGATACAATCAAAACCGGCAAAACGGGCCGCTTCTTCAGCCAAATCCCAACGATGGTTTAAATCACGACGATGAGTGGGTGCTTGGAAAGACCATTCTTCTGCCGAAGCATCAAAATGCAAGGCCAAACGTGAAAAGATGTCTTTCAATTTTTCTTCTTCAATATCGGTGCCCAAAATGCCATTGATTTGTGCCGGCGTAAATTTAACAACAGGATTGGCATAGGTTTGCGGATAGACATCACAAATCTGGCTAGCGGTGCCACCACAGGCTTGTAAGAATAAATCTGTCGCACGTTGCAAAGCAAGAACCGTCATGCCAATATCGGCTCCGCGTTCAAAACGTTGGGAAGAATCGCTGGAAACACCGTATTTTTTAGAGGTTTTGTTGGTAATCGGAGCATCAAAATAAGCTGATTCGATAAAAATATCAGTCGTGTTTTCTTGAATGCCGGAGTTTTTTCCTCCCATGATACCGGCTAAGGCCGTAGCCTTTTTCTCATCACCGATCATAAGGGCATTTTCGTCTAATACCAATTCCCGTTCATCTAACAAAGTAAATTTTTCATCTTTTTCAGCGCGTCTGACAACAATGGTGTCTCCTTCAATTTCATTTCTGTCAAAAGCATGCATGGGTTGGCCCAATTCAAACATGACATAATTGGTAATGTCTACCAAAGCATTTTTGGGGTTTAAACCCATCGCACTTAAACGTTCTTTGATAAATTCCGGAGATTCTGCATTTTTAACGCCACGTATTAAACGGCCGCTATAGCGCGGGCAGGCGGCGTTATCGCGCACGTCTACTTTTAGGCTTTCTCCTTCGCCCACTATCCCTGAAACGGCAGGCATTTTTACAGGCAAGTTAAGCAGAGCGGAAAGTTCGCGCGCCACCCCTAGATGGGATAATAAATCCGGACGGTTGGAAGTGATTTCCAAATCAAATAAAGCATCGGCTTTTCCGTACAGAGAGCGAACATCGGTGCCTAAAGCAATATTTTCGTCTAATACCAAAATGCCACGCGCCCGAGTATTGGTCAGCCCGAGTTCGTCGGAGGAGCAAATCATGCCCTCACTGGCTACACCGCGAATTTTGGCCGGAGTCAAAACAAATTTGCCCAATCTGGCGCCTACGCGGGCCAAAGGTACTTTTTGCCCGACGGCCACATTCGGTGCACCGCACACGACGCGTTGGGTTTTTCCTTCGCCGAGGTCCAAGTCTACCAAATGCAAGTGGTCGGAATTGGGGTGATCTTCGATGTGGGTGATTTGTGCCACATTTACCCCTTCAAAATCGGCTCCTTTTTTCTCTACAGAGGCCACTTCAATGCCCAATTCTGTAAACTTTTGGGCCAGTTCTTCGGCAGAGAGGTCTAAATCGATAAAATCCTTTAACCAACTGTATAATATCTTCATAATTCTTCCTTAAAATTGATTTAAAATGCGCAAGTCATTTTCGTAGAAGGTACGGATGTCGTTGATGTTCATCATCATCATGGCCAACCGTTCCACACCCATACCGAAGGCATAACCGCTGTATACTTCGGGGTCGATGCCGCAGTTTTTAAGTACTTGCGGATTGACTACGCCGGAGCCTAACATTTCTATCCAGCCCGTGCCTTTGCAGATATTGCAGCCTTTACCGCCACAGAATACACATTTTACATCTACTTCGGCGCTGGGCTCGGTAAACGGGAAGAAGGACGGGCGGAAACGGATTTCCGTTTTGTCTCCTAACAGGCCTTTCATAAAGGCGGTCAAATCTCTTTTCAAATCAGCCATGCTGACATTTTTGTCCACGTATAATCCCTCAATTTGATGAAAGACAGGGCTGTGGGTGGCATCTAAACTGTCATTGCGGAACACGCGGCCCGGTGCCATAATGCGAATGGGGGGGTGGTGTTTCTCCATAAAGCGGCTTTGCACATTGGAGGTGTGTGTGCGTAAAACTAAAGAAAGGGGAGAGCCTGTTTCGGCAAAGAAGGTGTCTTGTGCGTCACGCGCAGGGTGATGTTTGGGAATGTTAAGCATATCAAAATTATGCTTTTCATCTTCTACCCAAGGCCCCTCTGCCCATGTGAAACCTAATTTGGATAAAATATCCGTCATGCGTTTCTGAGCGATGGAAAGAGGGTGTCTGCTTCCGCACGCCACAGGACGTGCCGGTAAAGTGAGGTCCAATTCTACGCGGTTGAGTTCTTCATTTAGGGCTTTGGCAGCCAAGTCAGACGTTTTGTTTTCCAGAGCCTGCGTGAGGGTGGCTTTTAAGGCGTTTCCTAAAGGGCCGGCGGTCTTTTTTTCTTCGATGGAAAAATCTTTTAGATTTTTTAACAGTTCGGTCAAAGCGCCTTTGCGCCCGAGTGCCGCAACGCGTAGTTCTTCTACGGTGGCTAAATCCGCCGCAGCGGAAATTTTAGCAATATATTCCTGCTCTAAAGCAGAGCACATGTTTTGAAATTCTTGTAAGGTCATAAGTATTTATATTTTACTTTATTATTAGGGGATTGGTGGTGAAAAGTTAAGGAAATATATTAGATTTTTGAGATAACGGTTTTTAGTGGAGGTTCTGTTTTGGGACAAACAATTTTTCCGCATATCTTGTCAATTTGATAAGATATATCTATGATTTCCAAAGTACTTCTTTTTGCGCGTGAAAAAGGCCTCTGCTTATCGGGGCTGACATACAATTCTGCCGAAGTAAAAGCAGGATTTGTTTTTTTTGCGTTAAAAGGGGTTCATCACGACGGAAATGCCTATATTGAAGATGCTATTAAAAAAGGCGCGGTTTTGATTGTTTCGGCGCAACCTGCCACCCAAGATTACCAAGTGCCGTTTTTTCTTTCTCAAAACATTGATCAGGATATGGCCGATGCTGCTTATGAATTTTACGGCAAACCCTCTGATCTTTTGCGCATTACCGGCATTACGGGTACCAAAGGAAAAACCAGTATTTCTTATTTGGCCGAAGCGGCTTTGGCACATGGTCGGAAGAAGGTGTCTGTGCTGGGGACTGTCAACTATCGCATTAATGGGCAAGTAATGGCTCAAGCCCCCAACACCACCCCGTTGGCTTTGCCTCTTTTTAAACTTTTACATCAAATGAAAAACGCACAAACAGATGTGCTGGTGATGGAAGTGTCTTCTCATTCTTTAGAGCAAGAGCGCGTGCGGCACATTCATTTTGATAATGCCGTCTTTACCAATTTACAGCGAGACCATTTAGACTTTCATCTTACGTTTGAAAACTATTTTTCGGCGAAGAAAAAATTGTTTGAGGAACTTCTTTCCTCCGAAAACCAAAAAAATCCGAAAACGGCTATTATTAATACAGACGATCCTTACGGACGTCAACTTTGTGATTTGTTGAGAGGTAAAGTACGCATCATTTCTTATGCTTTGGATAACCAAGCCGATTATCAAGCCACAAATATAGAAGAAAGTCTTTCTTGTACGAAATTTAAAGTAAAAGGTTTAAATGGAAAAATCAATTTGTTGGGTAAACATAATGTGTACAATGCTTTAGCCGCTTTATGTATTTGTGTGGCTAATGGAATTGATGAAAAAACCGCTTTGGAAGGACTATCTTTATTAAAGGGGATTCCGGGCAGAATGGAACGTATAGACGAAGGACAAAACTATTTTGTGTTTGTAGATTTTGCTTATACGGATGAATCTTTGCAACGGGCCTACAAGACAGTGGAAAATTTTAAAAAGGGCCGCATTATTACGGTGTTTGGTTGCGGTGGTGACAGAGACCGCAGCAAACGCCCTCTTATGGGGCGGACCGCGTGTACAAATAGCGATTTTGTCTTTTTAACCAACGACAATCCTCGCACCGAAGATCCTCAACAAATTTTTGCCGATATCAAAAAAGGCATGAATGGCTTTGATAATTTCGAAATAGAGCCGGACCGCCGAAAAGCCATTTTTAAAGCCATTTCGATGGCCCAAGAAAATGATATTGTTATTATCGCTGGGAAAGGACACGAACAAACCCAAAAAATAGGCCATACGGTCTTGCCGTTTTCTGATCAAGAAACGGTGAGAGAGGCGATCAGAGGAAGACATGTTTAAACCGGAAAATTTTAAAGGAAAAAAAGCCTGTGTGTTAGGGTTAGGGCGCAGTGGTAAGGCGGCGGCAGAACTGTTGGCGCGAAAAGGATTTTCCGTACTCTTAAGCGAAGGAAAAACCCCTTCCCATGTGCCTTCTTTTCCTAAAGCCGTAGAAGTGGAAACAGGTGGCCATAGTGAAAAAGTTTTTCAGTGTGGTTTTATCGTAAAAAGTCCCGGCATTTTGCCACAGAGCAAAGTGCTTCAAGAAGCCAAGAAACGCAAAATCCCTATATTTTCCGAGTTAGAGGTGGCTTTGGCTTTTGCGCCTAAAAATATTTGTGTATTGGCGGTAAGCGGAACAAACGGAAAAACGACCACTACCAGTTTGTTGGGGGAAATATTAAAAGAATATGGGGATCAACTTTTCCCTAAAAGAAATGTTTTTGTAGCAGGAAACATTGGCTCCCCCGTTTCCGCCATAGTAGAGAAACTTTATCCGTATGATTTTTTGGTATTGGAAGTATCTAGTTATCAATTGGAAGACAGTCGTTTTTTCCGCCCGAAAGTGGCCTGCTTGTTAAATATTACGCCGGATCATTTAGATCATCATGGCGGAATGGAGAAGTATGTCAAAGCCAAAGCCCGATTGTTTAAAAACCAACGAAGCAATGATTTTGTGGTATTAAACGGAGGGGATAAAGGTTGTGACGGTTTGGTAGGAAAAATAAAAGGAACATTGTTTGCTTTTTCTGCTTTTCCCAATCATCCGTTAAAAACAGATGTGTTTTTTGACGGAGACGAAATTATTTTTAGCGCAGGGCATCGTTTGCTCCCTCCCAAACTTCAAGGGATTCATAATATTGAAAATGCTATGGCGGCGGCACTAGCTGCATTGGCGGTGGGTGTGCCGGCGGAAATTATACAAAGGGTCTTTGACCGGTTTGAAGCGATAGAACACCGTATTGAGTTGGTGGCCAAACATAAAGGGGTTTCTTATATTAATGATTCTAAAGCAACAAATTTAGATTCTACAATTATTGCGCTTCAATCCTTTGACAAGGCCAAGAATATTTGGTTGATTCTGGGAGGACAAGATAAAGGATCTTCCTATCAAATATTGCTTCCGTATTTGCAAGACTATTGCCGTTGTATATTAAGCATTGGTTCTTGTATGGATAAAATAGAGCAAGACTTAAAAAACTCTTTTCCTGTTGTGCGTTGCTATCAGTTATCAGAAGCGGTGGAATATGCTTTTGCTCATGCCCAAAAAGGAGATGTTGTGTTGCTTTCGCCGGCATGTGCATCTTTTGATCAGTTTAGAGACTATGAAGAACGGGGAAATGAGTTTAAGCAAGTGGTGCGAGAAAAGATTAAAAAAGATCGTTAAAAAGCCGCCCCTTCGGGCGGCTTTTTCATGATCTATTTGGTTAATAAGAGGTTAATTTTTTCTTGATATTCGCTGCGGAGTTCTTTTAAACGTTCTACTTGCATTTGACCCGCGATGCGGCTGCGGCAAACAGCATTGCTTTGCAAGTCCAATTCTTGGTACAAAGCGGCAGCCTCTTGGGCCGTAGTCTTGCCGTAGGTTTTTTCAATTTGAGCTAAATCTTTTTTGTTTTGCTCAATAAGGCTGGCGCACATATTCATAGGGTCTTGTGTCCAAATTTTTTCATCTACTGTATAGTTCATTTTCAGATTTCCCGTAGCACAAGCACAGAGTAAAGATACTGCTGCAACTGCATAGATTTTTTTCATAGTTTTCCTCTTTTATTTTAAGTTATACAAATCCAGCGCATTTTGTGTGGTTATTTCGGCCAGTTTTTCCACCGGCATATTTAAATAATCTGCCACCCATTGGGCAATAAGTGAAATGTTGGAAGGGTCATTACGCATGCCGCGTTTGCCCTGAGGAGAAAGATATGGGCAGTCCGTTTCCAAAATCAGTTTATCGGCGCCTGCTTTTTTGACCGCTTCGCGGATATATTCGTTTTTCTTATAAGTAAAGCACCCGTTAATACCCAGCAAAAGCCCCTGATCTAAGGCTTGCTTTGCCTCTTCATAACGAGCCGAAAAACAATGCAACACCCCTGAAAATTTAGCCTCAATCGGTTTCCAAAGATGTTTTAACAAATGAAAAGTGGTATCGTACGGCTCATAGTTTTCTTCTTCGCGGCGAATGTGCAAAACAATCGGTTTTTTAATATCGTTGGCCAAAGAGAGCATTTCTTCAAATACTTTCAGTTGTGTTTCTTTGGGACAAGCATGTAAATAAGCATAATCTAGCCCGATTTCTCCCAAAGCGGCCACCTGCGGATTTTGTAAAAGTTCCGTTAATTTTAAACGCGCTTGTATATCATAACTTTGCGCCACTTGCGGATGAATGCCTAGTACGGCTGCTATGCGGGAGGGGTATTTATCGCACAAAGCAAGTGCAGGCTCCCACTCATGCGTTTCACACGCAATTTCTACAAATTTGTAAGTACCGCTTTCAAAGACCTTTTGGATTACTTGGTCGCGGTCTTCGTTAAAGGCTTCATCATTGATATGGGCATGGGAATCAATAAAATTCATAGATATATTTTATCTTTTTTATAAAAACTTTTTCAGAAATGAAAAGTTTTCTTCGTCAAAGAAAACAAGAATTGAAAATCTTCTTTTTTTTTGATACGATTTTCTCGGTTGGAAAAATTAAATTTAAAAAAGGAAATAAAAATGAAGAAAGGTTTTACACTGATTGAGTTGTTAGTCGTGGTACTAATCATCGGTATCTTGTCCGCGGTGGCATTGCCGCAATATCAAAAGACGGTGCTTAAAAGCCGCACTGCCGAAGCATGGACTAATTTGAGTGCGTTGCGTACGGCCGTGCAGGTGTATTGTATGGAAACAAATGCCGACCCTGTGGATCCAAATGGATTATCTATAGATGTGGAAAATTCAGAATATTTTTCTTATCATTCTTCAATTTATTGCTCTAACAATCCTACCGATGGAGTTTCGGCTACTTATTTAAAAACACCGATGTTTACTTTGGGTTTTGGAAAAGACGGCTCTCGCTCTTGTATAGGTGCCGGTTGTGCACAGATAGGATTTACCGAAGCCGGAAGCGGGGATCAATGTACTTCCGGCGGTTCTTCCTGTTATTATACAAAGTAGTTTTAAAAAGGCCCTCTTTCCAGAGGGCCTTTTGTGAAAAGTTTTATAACCCCATTGCTTCTTTTACTTCTTTTCCCATCGAGGTTGGTACTCCTTCTTGCGTGACGCATACCAACGTGGTTTTTCCTTTGGTACAGAGTTTGCCGTTTTGATTGGTGATGATATTTTCAAACACGATTTTAATATCGCTCACTTCCAATACTTTGGTAGATACGTCAATCACATCTGCATAACGTACGGGATATTTATATTCCGTTTCTTGCCGAGCCACCACAAAAAACAAACCCTTTTCCATGAGTTTCGGTACAGAGTATCCCTTTTCTGCCATAAACAAAGTGCGGGCTTCTTCAAAAAATTTCATGTAGTTGCCATAATATACTACGCCGCCACAGTCGGTATCGTGGTAAAAAATAGTTTTTTTCATATTATTCTCCGATAATCTTAATCAAAATACGTTTATTTCTTTGTCCGTCAAATTCCCCATAGAAAATAGTTTCCCACGGACCAAAATCTAATTGGCCATTGGTGACGGCTATCACCACTTCCCGTCCGAGTAAAGTGCGTTTAAGGTGCGCATCACCATTATCTTCGCCGGTCAGATTGTGTTGATATTTATCCACTCCGTAAGGGGCCAGCTTTTCTGTCCAACGCAGGAAATCGGCATGTAATCCGCGTTCATTATCATTGATAAATACCGAAGATGTGATATGCATGGAATTAACCAAGCACAAGCCCTCCTGAATGCCGCTTTTTTGCAAAGCCGCTTCCACTTGGGGAGTGATATTGATAATATCGTATCTGTTTGGGGTACAGAGAGTTAAATATTCTGTGTGTGATTTCATCTTATCAATATAGCAAATCTGCGACTAAGATTGCCTCTTGCATTAGAGTAGAATTTATTTGTTAAAATATGTGTATGGAAAAAGAGAGATTAATGGCTCTGTTGCGCAATCCGCAAAAGTTCCAAAAAAAAGAGCAGCGCAAACAGCAGGCCGCAAAAGTAAAACAAGAACGCGCGGAAAAAGCCGCCGCCAAAGCCGCTTCGGAAAGAACGATGCTAATCGTGGCTAGCGTGGTGTCTGTGATGGTGGTTTTTTCATTAGTGTTTGTTTTGGCTGCTCAAAAACGTGTGCAAAATTTACCTGCTTCTTTGGACCCTTCCGTTTTAAAAGGATTGATGGTAGAAAAAACTTTTAACCCTAATGAAGAAGTGCGCTATGTGCAAATTTCGGAAGGGGCAGAGCGTAATGTGACAAATGTGGCAGGCTTTGGCTCTACTTTACCGGTGATTAGCCGTTATAATTATAAAAATCTTCCTCCCAGCAGTTTAAAAGTAATCGGTGCGGCACCGTATGCGTTAACCATTAATGTGCAATCTAATATTTCCGATCCGGATCTTCTGCACTATTTATTTAATAAGCAGGATGTGATTGACGAATTTTTAAAGCGCTCGGATGTGGCTCCTTTAATCGCCGATCCAAAGGCATTAGCCGCTGCAGTGGCGAATAATAAAAAGATGGAAGAATTTTTTGCCGATGAAACGGTGCAAAAAGTATTGTCTGACCCTAAACTATTGCATGCTTTGGCTTCAAGCCGTTTATTTTCGTATTTGATTATCAGCAAAGCGGTCAAATATTATAGGGATAATCCTGCTTTGGCCTCTCAACTGATACAGGCCAGCCCGGTGTTGTCTTCTCTTAAGAAAAATCCTCACGTTCGTAAGGAAATTGCTGAAAACACGTATTTAAAAAAAATATCTGTTGAACTTTTGAAATAAAATTTGTTATAATATTCTTACAGTAAAGATTTACGCGGGCGTGGTTCAATGGTAGAACGCGACCTTGCCAAGGTTGAGACGAGGGTTCGATTCCCTTCGCCCGCTCCATT
The DNA here is from genome assembly GCA_017520185.1 of Elusimicrobiaceae bacterium. Taxonomy (NCBI): domain Bacteria; kingdom Pseudomonadati; phylum Elusimicrobiota; class Elusimicrobia; order Elusimicrobiales; family Elusimicrobiaceae; species Elusimicrobiaceae bacterium. The sequence continues at coordinate 82,622 of JAFXGO010000026.1, forward strand.
TAGACCCCAGATTATTCTGGGGTTTTTTGTTGCCCATCTAGGTCTTTTGGTCCCATGCTCTCTAGGTCTTTTGGCCCTGTTTTTCTCTGTATATAAAAGATAACCTTATATTAAGAGGTATCTATGAAAAAAATTTTAGTGACAGTTTTAGGAATCTTTTTAGGAACGCTCTGCCTGCAAGCGGAGGATTCTTCCTTCTCTCTTTTTGTGGAAAAACGCACCCATCAGGCTGCTAATGAACATAATGCTTATAATCTGTTGAAACAAGCAATAATAAATAAAAAGGCAGAAGAGGTGCAGGACTTGCTAGAAGATCCAAAAAACATAGGTCTTTGGAACACAAAGGATAATTACGGTAATAATCTTTTTCATTTTTGTTCCGATGTAAAAACTTTTGAAGTGTTATATGAATCTTTGGGTTCAAAGAGCGAATCTTTATTAGCCGCCAAGAACAAGGCGGGAGAAACCCCTTGGATGACTTATATTATGTATGACAAGGAAGATATCTTTTTGACTTATTTTCCTAAAAGTTCGCTCTATGCTCGATTGAAACAAATCTCTTTTGATTTAAAACATTCCACCGGCTTAAGCTATGACAATGCCATTACAAACAGAGATGCGGTGATAGAAAAAACCAGCTGCCGTGGCGGGCAAACTTTGTGGCAGAGAGCAGATTTGATGTGCAGATCTTTGAGAGCCGGAGCCAAAGGGTATGCTCAGTATGAGCGTACTCCGGCCAATGCACCCGGAATGAATGCGGCAGAACCTATTAAAAATAAAATGGAGCAAATAAGAGATATGATAGAAGAAGTGGCTCCTTATTTGAAGTAAAAATGAATTTCAAAAACCCCGCTCCTGAGAGCGGGGTTTTTTAACTGAAGAATTTGATAGAGTTAGGAAGTATTACATCTTCCATAACGCTTAAAGCATACGAATCTGTCATTCCTGCTATGTAGTCAGTAATGATTTGATCTTTTTGGGAAGGGTCTTTTTGATAGACTTTTTCCATAGATTGTATATACTTGGAAAAACTGACGGCGGTTTGTTTTCCTTCTTTTTCATACATGAGATAATCAAATCCATACTTATCAAAAATCCACCGAAAATATTCAAACAGATCGGCAATGCGTTTGTCGATAGTTTCTTTTCTTTGTTTCATCTGTGCATTGTTATAAATACGCTCATAATTAAAATCACGCAACTGTAAAATAATATCTGTTTTTTCGGGAGAGAAACCAATAAAATCTTTATCTTTGGAATGTTCTATTAAATCCAATGTTAAGGTGTTGATGATTTCCCCATTAGAAGTGCCGATTTCATCTTGTACAATAAGGGGTATGTCTTTTTTGGTAATCAATTTGGCTTTGACAGCATCTTCAATATCTCGTCCTAAATAGGCAATTTTATCAGACACACGTACAATACACCCTTCGTAAGTGGTGGGCAAACAACGGCGATTTTGGATATCTTCTAATTTGTTTGGGGTGGTGGCAGGACGTAATTCTTTAGTTGCAAAGTCTTCCCCACAGTGACATAAGATACCGTCTTTAACGGCATAGGTCAGATTCAATCCTTCTCCGTAGTTGGCTAATTGTTCTACCACGCGGTAGCTGTTGACTTCATGCAGAAAAGGTTTGGGGGCTATACAAGAGGCTAAAGCACGTTCCCCCTCGTGTCCAAACGGGGCATGCCCAATATCATGCCCTAAGCCGATAGCATAGGCTAAATCTTGGTCCAAATTCCAATTCCCGCTTTGATTTAATCCTCTGCAGATAGCCGCTGCAATGGTGGCCACATGTAATACGTGTTCAATACGTGTGCAGATGTGGTCATTATCCGGAGCAAAGAAAACTTGAGTTTTGTGTTTAAGTCTGCGAAAAGGTAAAGAGTGTATGATTTTGGTTTGATCGCGGAAAAACTCTCCGCGCACATCCGGCGTTTGCGGACGGGTACGTTTAAAGTAAATTTCATTATTTAGCGGGTTTTTATTCATAAAATTATGATACCATAATATAAACACGGCTTCTATGAGGTTTTTCTTATGAGTAAAAAAATAGCGGTTTATCAAGGCACTTTTGACCCTTTTACCAACGGACATTTGGAAGTAGCGAAAGATGCTTTATCTATATTTGATGAAGTTATTATTTTATTGTTGGTAAATCCGGTCAAAAAACCGCTTTTTTCCGTAGAAGAAAGAAAAGAGATGATTTTACAAACCATACAAACGCTGGATGGCGTGTCGGTAGACTCTTATCAAGGCCTTTTGGCAGATTATATGAAAGAAAAAGGGCTGACTTGTTGCGTAAGAGGCATTCGTAATGAGCGCGATTATGCCTATGAGTTGGAAAATCATCAATTGAGTAAGGTTTTTTGTCCTGATTTGAAAACTTTTTTTCTTCCCTGTGACCCTTTGTGGGCGAACGTAAGTTCCGGTGCTGTAAAAGCGGCTTGCGCTTACGGAAGTCTTCCTGCTACGTGGGTTTCCTCTGCAGTGGTTCAAAATTTACTTCAAAAATTCCCTAAAATTAAACTTGTAAAATAGTTCCTTTTGTTTGTTTTTTAGCCCTTTTATTTGCTATAATATACTTGGAGACAGACAAAAGGAGAACGTATGCTATACGCAGCAAAATCTTTGATGCGTGTGGGCTTGCCGACGAGGCTGAAGCGCCAGTCGGACAAGCAAGGGTTTGTTTTTTTCAAAAAGCCTGTTTCCTTTGCTTGTGATCTTTTTGAGCAGTACTGTTTTTATATAGAAAATTTGTGTTTTTTTATCTGGGCCAAAAGTACCATACAAAATAGGACTTTTGGCCCTTTTTTTTTCGTGTCAAAAGCGGCACAATATTTATAAGAGGATTTTATGAAAAAGATAATATCTTTAGTGCTTAGTTTTAGCATTATATTTATGTCTGTGGCGCCGTCTTACGCGCAAGTGGCGGAAGAACGGGAACGCACGGATGCGTTTGCTGCGATGTTTGATCGAGCGGTAGCGGCGGAAGCACAGGCACATGGCAAGAAGGTAGCGCAATATGAAGCAGAGATGTCCAATGAAATAATTAGCAAGGTTGCTCCTTCTGAAGAGGATATTAAAGAAGAAATAGATCGACAGCGCAGATACAGTAAGAACGTGATCAACTTCATGCATGCGCAGGATTTGTCTAAGAGTGATTTACATTCTAAATTTTTATCTAACTGTGCGCAGGATGCTACTA